>NZ_JBFABB010000025.1:306-67055 GCF_040640035.1 Micromonospora sp. NPDC023633
GAGCACGATGTCGACGGGCGTGCCGTCCTCCAGGAACGGCATGTCCTCGATCGGCAGGATCTTGGACCCGCCCCCGCCCCCGCCCGGCGATCATGCAGTTGTGGTGCCCGGAGCAACCGCACTCGCCCTTTTGCGGGGCGCCAGTACCGCATGATCGACGCGGGTCAAAGGGGGGAGAGAGTGCCGGCAGCGGGAGGCTGTTGTGGGCAGGGCAGCGGCACAGGCCCCACGTCGGTGACGTGGGGCCTGCGTCAGCCGTGGGCGGCCAGCCCGTTCACGCGGGCGCGGTCGACGTCACCGCGCGGGCGGGATGCGGCGGCGGACGTCGTCGGCGGTGGACGGGCCGGGCGACCAGCGGGCCACCCAGGGCAGGTCGTCGGCGGGGGTGATCACGCCGTCCTCCAGGGCGGCGTAGCGCCCGGCCAGGATCCGCTTCGCGGCGACCGTGTCGACGGAGTCGGTGTTGTCCCACAGGGCGGTGAAGAGCGCGTCGACGCGGACCCGGGCCTGCCGGCAGAACAGGTCGGCCAGCTCCACGTTCTCGGGCCGCGCCTCCCGCTCGGCGTGGGCGCGCACGCAGACAGCGGACATCGCGAACAGCTCCGCGCCGATGTCCACCACCCGGCCGAGGAACGCCTGCTTGCGCTCCATCTTCCCCTGCCAGCGGGACATCGCGTAGAACGTCGAGCGGGCCAGCTTGCGCGAGGCGCGCTCCACCTGCCGCAGGTGCCCGGCGAGCGGGCCGAACTCGGCGTACGCCGACGGGCGCTGTCCCCTGCCGACGGCGAGGGTGGGCAGCCACTTCGCGTAGAAGGCGCCGGCCCGCGCCCCGGCCTTCGCCTTGCGGCCGAGCCCGGCGTCCGGGTCGATGATGTCGCCGGCGACCGACAGGTGCGCGTCGACCGCCTCCCGCGCGATGAGCAGGTGCATGATCTCCGTGGAGCCCTCGAAGATGCGGTTGATCCGCAGGTCGCGCAGCATCTGCTCGACGGCGGCCGGTCGCTCGCCCCGGGCGGCGAGCGAGTCGGCCGTCTCGTAGCCGCGACCGCCCCGGATCTGCACCAGCTCGTCGGCGATCTTCCAGGCCATCTCGCTGGCGTAGAGCTTGACCAGCGCCGCCTCGATCCGGATGTCGTTGCGGTCGTCGTCGGCGAGCAGGCAGCAGAGGTCCAGCATGGTCTCCATGCCGTACGTCGTCGCGGCGATGAAGGAGAGCTTCTGGGCCACCGCCTCGTGCTCGCCCACGGGCCGCCCCCACTGCACCCGGTCGACGGCCCACTCCCGGGCCACGTTCAACGCCCACTTGCCGGCGCCGACGCACATGGCCGGCAGCGACAGCCGCCCGGTGTTCAGGGTGGTCAGCGCGATCTTCAAGCCCTTGCCCTCGCCGCCGATGACGTTCTCCTTCGGGACGAAGACGTCGTGGAAGCGGGTCAGGCTGTTCTCCAGGCCCCGCAGGCCGATGAAGGCGTTGCGCCGTTCGACGGTGATGCCCTCGGTGTCGCCCTCGACGACGAAGGCGGTGATCCCGCCGCGCCGCCCCTCGGCGGCGGGCACCCGGGCCATCACCACGAGCAGGGTGGCGACGGTGCCGTTGGTGGCCCACAGCTTGACGCCGTTGAGCCGGTAGCCGGTGCCGTCGGGCGTGGGCTCGGCGGTGGTGGCCAGCCGGGCCGGGTCGGAGCCGACGTCCGGTTCGGTGAGCAGGAACGCGGAGACCTCACCGGCGGCGAGCCGGGGCAGGAAGCGCTGCTTCTGCTCGGCGGTGCCGAACATCTTCAACGGCTGGGGCACCCCGATGGACTGGTGCGCCGAGAGCAGCGCGCCGATCGCCGGGCTGACCGAGCCGGCCAGCATGAGCGCCCGGCAGTAGTGCAGGTTGCTGAGTCCGAGCCCGCCGTACGACCGGTCGATCTTCATGCCGAACGCGCCGAGCCGGGCCAGGCCCTGGAACACCTCGTCCGGAATGGACGCGTCCCGCTCGATCGCGGCACCGTCCACCTCGGAGGTGAGGAACGCGCGGAGCCGGCCGAGGAACTCGTCGGCGCGGGCGACGTCCGCCGGGTCGGCGCGCGGCCAGGGGTCGATCAGGTCGAGCCGGAACCGGCCGAGGAAGAGCTCCTTGCCGAAGCTGGGACGGTCCCAGGAGGACTCCCGGGCCGCCTCGGCGACCTGGCGGGCCTCCTTCTCGGAGACCTGACCGGCCTCCGTCGGCAGGGGTCCGGCCGCGCCGGCCGGCGGCGGGCCGTCGGCGGCGGTCGACGCCGGCTGGTCGGCGCCTGATTCGTCGGGCGCGGGTCGGCTGTTCTGTGTCGTGGTCACGGCGGCCCCCTCGAACCTCGGTCCGGATGCGTCAACGTGCTCGACAAACAGCACGCTACCCCCGGGTGTTACCCAGGGGTAGCGTTCGGTAAAGATCGAGTTGTGTCGACTTCGGTCAGTCGCCGAGGGACCGCGGCTCGTTGTCGTCGTCGTCGCTGTCGTCGTCGCCCCAGTTGCGCCGGGAGAACGGCAGGAACACCCAGAAGGTGAGGAACCAGAGCCCCGTGAGGCCGCTGAGCACCAGGGCGATGCTCCGGTCCAGCACGA
Source organism: Micromonospora sp. NPDC023633 (assembly GCF_040640035.1). Lineage (NCBI taxonomy): Bacteria > Bacillati > Actinomycetota > Actinomycetes > Micromonosporales > Micromonosporaceae > Micromonospora > Micromonospora sp. NPDC023633. The sequence continues at coordinate 2,896 of NZ_JBFABB010000025.1, forward strand.
AGTCGGTGATCAGCAGGACCGCGCTGACCATCGAGATCAGCATGAAGGCGAGGCCGCCGCTGGCCATCCGGTGGGCGAACCGGACCAGCTCCGGCTTGCGGCCCTGCCGGAACAGCGCGCGGTGGAACGCCACCGGCGAAATGATCATCGCGGTGGCGGCGGCCGCCGCCAGCAGCGCGACGATGTAGACGTCCTTCTGGAAGCCGCTGGTGCGGGTGAAGCCGTTGCTGAACGGCAGGGTGAGGAGGAAGGCGAAGAGGATCTGCACACCGGTCTGGGCGACCCGCAGCTCCTGGAGCAGGTCGGCGAAGTTGCGCTGCCAGCGCTGCTTCTCGGTTTCCTTGGACACACGCTACCTCCGGTCAGACGGTACTGCCGGCGGGGGCGGCCGGCGGCAGCATCGCTGATGCCCCACCGGCCGACGCGCGAAACCGACTCACGTCGCCGCCGGACGCACCGGTCCGCCCGATCAGGAGCCGCGCCGGATCCGGCCGGCGTACCGGGCCTCCAGCGCGTTGTTGTGCTCGTCGCCCCCGGCGATGTTGGCCGACAGGTAGACCGGGGGACGCTCCCCCGCCGCCAGCAGCCGGGCCACCACCTCGACCGTGATCTGCTGCGCCAGCAGCGCCGCCGTGATCGACGAGACCGCGCCGACCGCGCCGCCGCCGGGCAGCGGCAGCGTCGCGTCGCCGTACGGGGCGCCGTTGTCGAGCACCACGTCGGCGAAGTCGGCGAGCTTGCGCCCCGACGGGTGGCGCGAGGTCATCTGCCCGGAGTGCTGCGCCGAGGTGATCGCGACCAGCCCGTGGCCCTTCTCCTTGACCAGCGACGCGAACTCCACCATCGCGCCGTTCACGCCGGAGTTGGAGGCGAGCACGAAGACGTCCCGGGGGCCGATCGGGGCCAGCTCGTAGAGGCGGTGCGCCACCGACGGGTCGCGCTCCAGCAGCGGCCCGAGCACGTCCGTCGGGGCGCCGCCGAGCAGCACCAGGTCCCGCAGGGCGATCCGGTTCGTCGGGACCAGCCCGCCAGCCCGCCCGGCGATCTCCATGGCCAGCGCCTCGGAGTGGCCCGTGCCGAACGCCTGGACCACGCCGTCGGCGCGTACCGCCTCGGCGATCAGGTCGGCGGCCCGCCCCACCGCCTCGCGTTGGCTCTCGGCCACCCGGTTCATCGTGGCGGTCACCACGGCCAGGAACTCCTCGGCGCTCACCGGCATGTCTGCTCCGTCCATGTCGTACCTCCGTCGGGGTGGGGGCCCGGCGTCCGCCGGGCGGGTGTCGCGGGGAGGGTCACACCGGGTCGTGCACGCGGGCCAGGATCGCCTCGGCCAGCGGGGCGGGCGCCTCGTCGGGGATCCAGTGGCTCACCCGGGGCAGCTCGACGAAGCGGTAGTCGCCGGTCACGTGCTCGGCGCACGCCTCGGCGGCGGTCCGACCGATCGCGATGTCGCGGCCGCTCCACACGAACGTGGTCGGCACCGCCACCGGCCCGGTGGCCGCCAGGTCCCGGCGGGACATGGCGCGGTACCAGTTCAGCGCGGCGGTCAGCGCGCCCGGCTCGCGCATCGGGTCCGCGTACGCGGCCACCCGCGCGTCGTCGCCGACCCCGTGCAGCATCCGGCGCAGCCCGGTCGCGCCCAGCACGAGCAGCGCCTTCTCCGCCTTGCCCGGCTTGCGGAACAGCGTCATGTACGCCGAGCGCGCCTTCTGCCCCGCGTCCTCGGTCAGCGCCCAGACCATCGCGCCGGGGTGCGGCACCGAGACCGCGGTCAGCGTGCGGACCCGCTCGGGATGGTGGGCCGCGACGGCCCAGGCCACGATCGCGCCCCAGTCGTGCCCCACCAGGTGCGCCGCGTCGACGCCCAGCGCGTCGAGCAGGCCCACCGCGTCGGCGACCAGCTCCGGCAGCCGGTACGCCTCGACCGCCTCGGGTCGCGCGCCCGGCGAGTAGCCGCGCTGGTCCGGCGCGTACGTGCGCAGGCCGGCGGCGTGCAGCGCCGGCACCACGTCGTCGAACTCCCCGCCGTGCTGGGGGAAGCCGTGCAGCAGCAGGACGGGCGCGCCGCCCTCCGGTCCGCCGACGCGGACGTCGAACGTGAACCCCCGGGCCTCGATCCGCATGATCGTGAGCCTACCCACGGCCGGCGCGGGTCACTCGTACTGTTGCCGGGGTGCGGGCACCTGCCGCCAGGACTCCACGTCCAGGTAGGGGATCTCGGCGTCGTTGACCGGGTCCCGGGCGATCCGGTCGCTGTAGCGGCCGGTCACCTCGATCCAGGTGTCGTCGGCGAGCCGGTCGGGGGCGGCGCCGGTCAGGCCCAGCTTGACCGGCCGCCCGTCGGCGGCGCAGCAGGAGAGCACCATCCGGGCCAGCAGTGGCCGGCCGTCGGGGCCGGTGGTGACGAAGCCGGTCAGTTGGACCCGGCGGTCGCCGATCGAAGCGCCCCGGTCGAACAGCGCCCGGGAGGCGTAGTCGAGCACGGCCACCCGCACCGGGTCGCCGTCGGGCAGCGGCGGGTAGTCGGACGGCTGCTGGCGGGTGGAGACGGCGGTGCCGGCCTGGCCGGCCGCGTACGAGCCCAGGGCCGGCGGGGCGACCAGCAGCAGGCCCAGCACGGGCAGGATCAGCAGCCAGCCGACCCGCGGCTCGTGGTGGCCGTGGCCGTCGTGGTCGTGCGCGTCGTCGTGGTCTTGTGCGTCGTGCTGGTCGGCGGGCGTGCGCCGCAGGATGGGGCGCAGCTCGTACCAGAGGGTCATGACCGCGGCGGCCACCAGCAGCAGGCCGGCGGCGATCAGGAAGGGACGCAGCCCCTCCTTGACGTAGCGCAGGTGCAGGTCGGTGAGGCTGGCCCGGACCACCGCGCCACCGAGCAGCAGCAGGACGACCGCCTGCGCCTGCCGGTTCACAGCAGCACCGCCCCGGTCGCGACGGCCACCGCGACGGCCACCGCGAAGGTGGTCGGGGCGAACCGCAGCGCGAACCGCCGGCCGAAGACTCCGGCCTGCATCGAGATGAGCTTGAGGTCGACCATCGGCCCCACCACCAGGAAGACCAGTCGGGAGGTCAGCGAGAACTGCGACAGCGAGGCGGCGACGAAGGCGTCCGCCTCGGAGCAGAGCGAGAGCAGCACCGCGAGCCCGGCCAGCGCGAGCACCGAGAGCACGGGTTCGTCGGCGAGGGTCTGCAACCACCGCTCCGGCACCACGACGTTGATCGTGGCCGCCGCCGCCGCGCCGATCACCAGGAACCCGCCGGCGTGCGTGACGTCGTGCCGGACCGCCCCCCAGAACGCCCGCCCGCGCGAGCTGTCGTCCAGCTCCGGCCGGCGTGGCAGCCGGATCCAGTCGGCCCGGCCGAGGCGCAGCCACAGCCAGCCCATGACCATCGCGACGACCAGGCTCGCGACGGCCCGGCCGAGGACCATCGCCGGGTCGTCGGGGAAGGCCACCGCGGTGGCGGTGAGCACGATCGGGTTGATCGCCGGTGCGGCGAGCAGGAACGCCAGGGCGGCGGCGGGGGTGACCCCGCGCCGGATCAGCGAGCCGGCGATCGGCACCGCCCCGCACTCGCAGCCGGGCAGCACCACACCGGCCGCGCTGGCCACCGGGACCGCGAGCGCGGGGTGACGCGGCAGCGCCCGGGCCCAGAACGACCGGGGCACGAAGACCGCGATCACCGCGGAGAGCAGCACCCCGAAGACCAGGAACGGCACCGCCTGCACCATGACCGAGACGAAGACGGTGGTCCAGGTCTGCAACCGGGGCGCGGAGAGGGCGCCGGCGAGCGGCTCGCGGAAGACGATCAGCAGGATCAGCAGGCCGGCGAGCACCTCCACCGACCCGATCCGCCGGTCCGGGCGGCGGGGCGCCGCCGGCGTCTCCTCGCGTACGCCCGGGGCGGCCACGCCCACCGCGCCCGGGTGCGGCCCGTCCGGCGCGCGGCGGTCAGCCTCGGATGTCACGTGCGTGTCCCTCTGCCGGTTCTCCAGTGGCCGCCCGAGAGTACCGGGGCGGAATCTACCGCGTCGATCGAACGCGCTGGTGAGCTGCGGAAAGATCACTTTGCCCGATGATCTTCGAAGGTGTTAGCGTCGGCGCGACAACTTCACATCCGACAGGGGAGCGCACAGCGCTGAGAGTGCGGGCACCGCCCGCAGACCCTCGAACCTGATCTGGGTAATGCCAGCGCAGGGAGTTCGGTCGACCTCCAGCCGCGTCGACGTCCGGCACATCCGGGCGCGGCGTGCGTCTTCTCCTGGTTCTCGTTCGGGACTGGGAGCAATCATGCGAGACAACAACACCGCCACCCGGTGGCGTACGGTCGACGTCGTCGTCGCCGCGGTGATCGCGGTGGCCTTCGGCGTCATCTTCTGGGCCTGGGGCCTGCTGTGGCGGGCCGTCGACCCGGCGTTCGCGTTCTTCCCGGCCGGCCAGGCGATCATGTACGGCGTGTGGCTGGTCCCGGCCGTCCTCGGCGGCCTGGTGATCCGCAAGCCCGGCGCGGCGCTCTTCTGCGAGGCGGTGGCGGCCACGGTCTCCGCGCTGCTCGGCTCGGAGTGGGGCGGCGTCACCATCGTCCAGGGCCTGATCCAGGGGCTCGGCGCCGAGCTGGCCTTCGCCGCGTTCCGGTACCGCTCGTTCCGGCTGCCCACCGCGCTGCTCGCCGGCGCGCTGACCGGCCTCGGCGCGGCGCTGTTCGACTTCTTCGTCTGGAACAGCGAGTACGCCCTGGGCAGCTACCGGATCCCCTACGCCCTGCTCACCATCGTCAGCGCCACCGTCGTCGCCGGCGCCGGCGGCTGGGCCCTGACCCGCGCCCTGGCCACCACGGGCGCCCTGGACCGGTTCCCCGCCGCCCGCGACCGCGCCCCGATCTGACCCGCACCACGGAATCGGGGTCGATCATGAGGTTGACGGCGACGTGGATCTCCGTGGGCGCCGCCGACCTCATGATCGACGCCCGCGGGCGGGCCGGAAGGGGGGCGCGGTGGGAGCGGTGACGCTGCGGGGGTTCGGGTGGCGGCACGCCGGGCGGCGGGCGTGGGCCGTACGCGGGGTGGACCTGCGCGTCGAGGCCGGCGAGCGGGTGCTGCTGCTGGGACCCTCCGGGGCCGGCAAGAGCACCCTGCTCGCCGCGCTGGCCGGGCTGCTGCCCGAGGACTCGGGCGAGCAGGAGGGCACCGTCGAGATCGACGGGCTCGACCCCCGCAAGGGCCGGGAGCGGGTGGGCATCGTCTTCCAGGACCCGCAGACCCAGCTCGTGATGGCCCGCAGCGGCGACGACGTGGCGTTCGGGCTGGAGAACCGGGGGGTCCTCGCCGGGGAGATCTGGCCCCGCGTCGACGAGGCGCTGACCCGGGTCGGCTTCCCGTACCCCCGGGACCGCCCCACCGCCGCGCTCTCCGGCGGCGAGCAGCAACGGCTCGCCCTGGCCGGGGTGCTGGCGCTGCGGCCCGGGTTGCTGCTGCTCGACGAGCCGACCGCCAACCTCGACCCGACCGGCGCGGCGCTGATCCGGGCGGCGGTGGCCGGCGCGCTGGACGCCGACACCACGCTGATCCTGGTCGAGCACCGGGTCGCCGAGGCGCTGCCCCTGGTCGACCGCGTGGTCGTGCTCGAACCCGGTGGCGGCGTCCGCGCAGACGGCACGCCCGAGGCGGTCTTCGGCACGCACGGCGACGCGCTCGCCGCCGAGGGCGTCTGGGTGCCCGGCCGCCCGGTACCGCCCCGCCACGCGACCGCGCCGGCCGGCGACGTGCTGCTCACCGCCGACCGGCTCGCGCTGCCGCCCCGGCTGGCCGCCGTCGACCTGGCGGTACGCGCCGGCGAGGCGCTCGCCGTCCTCGGCCCCAACGGGGCCGGCAAGTCGACCCTCGCCCTGCTGCTCGGTGGCCTGCTCAAGCCCGGAGCCGGTCGGGTCGCGGCGAGGACGGCACTGGCCGGCGACGACGCCCGCACTCCCCCGCACCGCTGGCGCGCCCCGGCGCTGGCCCGCCGGATCGGCTCGGTCTTCCAGGACCCGGAGCACCAGTTCGTCACCAACACCGTCTTCGACGAGCTGGCGCTCGGCCCGCGCCGCACCGGCCAGCCCGAGGCGGCGGTCCGGTCCACGGTGGACGGGCTGCTGTCCCGGCTGCGGTTGACGAAGCTCGCGGCGGCGAACCCGTACACCCTCTCCGGCGGGGAGGCGCGGCGGCTGAGCGTGGCGACCGCCCTGGCCACCGCCCCCCGCCTGCTCGTCTGCGACGAACCGACCTTCGGCCAGGACCGGCGCACCTGGCTGGAGCTGGTGGACCTCTTCGCCGAGCTGCGCGACGCCGGGCACGGCCTGGTCGCCGTGACCCACGATGCGGAGTTCGTCGCCGCCCTGGCTGATCGCCGCCTCACCCTGGAGCGCCCATGACCAGCCCCGACCGGACCGCCGCGCCGGTCACCCAGCCCGGCCGCCACCCCACCCGGGAGCGGGCGTGATCAGTTTCGAGCCCGTCGCCGCGCCGGAGGCGCCCCTGGCCCGGCGCAACCCGGTGGCCAAGCTCGCCGCGGCGCTGGTGTTCTCGTTCATCCTGATCGCCACCCTGGACCCGGTGGCCCCGGCCATCGCGATCGCCGTCGAGCTGGCCGTGCTGCCGCTGTTCGGGGTCCGCCTCCGGGTGTTGGCGCGGCGGGCCTGGCCGCTGCTCGTCGGCGCGGTCGGCGTGGTGGTGACGCTGGTGCTCTTCGCGGCCGAGCGCTCCGGCCGGGTGCTGGTCGAGGCCGGCCCGGCGGTGGTCACCTCCGGGGTGCTGCTCACCGCGCTCGGCCTGGTGCTGCGCATGTTCGCGGTCGCGCTGCCCGGCGTGATCGTCTTCGCCACCACGGACCCGACCGACCTGGCGGACGCGCTGATCCAGAACGCGAAGGCGCCGGCCCGGTTCGCCATCGGGGCGCTGGCCGCGTTCCGGCTCGTGCCGCTGCTCGGGCAGGAGTGGCAGATGATCTCCATGGCCCGCCGCGCGCGGGGGGTCGAGGCCGGCCGCAACCCGCTGGCGCAGCTGCGGCTGTTCGTGTCGACGGCATTCGCGCTGCTGGTCGGGGCGATCCGCCGGGGCACCCGGCTGGCCGTGGCGATGGACGCCCGGGGCTTCGACGCCGGGACCCCGCGCACCGTCGCCCGGCGACAGCACTTCGTGGCCGCCGACGGCCTGTTGATCCTCGGCGCGGCGGCGCTCGCCGGGGCCGCGCTGACCGTGAGCGTGCTGCTCGGCACCTTCCGCCCGTTGACGGGCTGACGCCGCCCGTTGACGGGCTGACGCCGCCCGTTGACGGGCTGACGCCGCCCGTTGAGCGGGCCGCCCGTCCGGGCGGCGGACGGGCCGGGTGGAGTCGCCGGTGACGACGGCTCCACCCGACCGGCGCCGTCAGCTGCGCCGGAAGGCGTACCGGCGGGCCTGCCCGGCCTTCTGGCCGCGCAGCGCGCCGGAACGCCCGGCGCCGGAGACCGGCGGACCGGCCTTCGGTGCCGCCGGCCGGTCGACCGGCAGCACCGGCACGACCGGCGCGACCGCCACCTCGTCGAGGTTGACCGGCGTCAGGTCCGCGACGGACGGCGTGGGGACGGTGGTACGGGACTTTTTCGGGTTGCGCCTGGCGGGCATCCGGTGCCTCCTCGGGTCTGCGGGCCCTCCCGCACCGGAGCGACGTCCGGTGAGCTGGCCCGCCTCGTTCGGCGACCGTCGCGCGACGGTCGGGCGGGATCGGGACTGCTGCCCGGGACCGGCCACGAGGAACACCGCCGCCTCGGCGGCAGGTGCGGAATGCGGACGCCCGGGAGCAGGCGGACCCGCGGCGAAGCGGCGGCGGGTCGGCTCGGAGGTGGGGCGTCAGTTGCGCATGCCCACACCGTAGCCGCCCGACCGGTCGCGCGCAGCCCAATTACCGGCGGGGTCGGCGGCGGGCCGGTCGCGCTCCGCGGAGGCCGCCCGGCGGCGGATCGTCGGCCAGCCCCGCGCCCCCTTGGCCTCGACCACCACCTGGTGACGGGCTGCCCGACACGGCCTCCGGGCCGCCCCGCCCGCGATACGGTCGCCGCGACGGGTCTCGACGACGGAGGGCGGGCGGATGGCCGGGCGGGCGACGGCGCGGATCGGCGTGACCGGGCTGGCGGTGATGGGCCGCAACCTGGCCCGCAACCTGGCCCGCAACGGCTTCGCCGTGGCGGTGCACAACCGCTCGCCGGAGCGCACCCGAAGCCTCGTCGCGGAGCACGGGGACGAGGGGACGTTCCTGCCCGCCGAGTCGATGGCCGACTTCGTCGCGTCGCTGGAGCGGCCCCGGGCGGTCATCGTGATGGTCAAGGCGGGCGCGCCCACCGACGCCGTGGTCGACGAGCTGGTCCCGCTGCTCGACGCCGGCGACATCGTCGTGGACTGCGGCAACGCGCACTTCGCCGACACCCGCCGGCGGGAGGAGGCGCTGCGGGCCCACGGCCTGCACTTCGTCGGCACCGGCGTCTCCGGCGGCGAGGAGGGCGCCCTGCGCGGCCCGAGCATCATGCCGGGCGGGTCGGCGGAGTCGTACCGCACGCTCGGGCCGATCTTCGAACAGATCGCCGCTCAGGTGGACGGGGTGCCGTGCTGCCGGCACATCGGGCCGGACGGCGCCGGGCACTTCGTCAAGATGGTGCACAACGGCATCGAGTACGCCGACATGCAGCTCATCGCCGAGGCGTACGACCTGCTGCGGGCCGGGCTGGGCGCGGAGCCGGCGGAGGTCGCGGAGATCTTCCGCGGGTGGAACTCCGGCGAGCTGGAGTCCTTCCTGATCGAGATCACCGCGGACGTGCTGGCACACACCGACGCGGCCACCGGGCGGGCGTTCGTGGACGTCGTGCTGGACCGCGCCGAGCAGAAGGGCACCGGCCGCTGGACGGTGCAGAGCGCGCTCGACCTGGGCATCCCCATCACCGGCATCGCCGAGGCGACCTTCGCCCGGTCGCTGTCCGGGCACGCCGACCAGCGCGAGGCGGCCCGCCGGGCGTTCCCGGACGCGGGCGCGGCCTGGCGGGTCGAGGACTCCGGGGCCTTCGTCGAGGACGTCCGTCGCGCCCTGCTCGCCTCGAAGATCGTCGCGTACGCGCAGGGCTTCGACCACATCCGTGCCGGCTCCCGGGAGTACGACTGGGGGATCGACCTGGGCGGCACCGCGACGATCTGGCGGGGCGGCTGCATCATCCGGGCCCGCTTCCTCGACCGGATCCGCCAGGCGTACGACGAGCGGCCCGACCTGCCGACGCTGCTGGTGGCGCCGTGGTTCGCGGACACCGTGAACGACGGCGTGCCGAGCTGGCGGCGGGTGGTGGCCGAGGCGGCCCGGGCCGGGGTGCCCGCGCCCGCGTTCGGGTCGTCGCTGGCGTACTTCGACGCGCTGCGCGCGCAGCGGTTGCCCGCCGCCCTGGTCCAGGCGCTGCGGGACAACTTCGGGGCGCACACCTACCAGCGCGTGGACCGCGCGGGCACCTTCCACACCCGCTGGTCCGCCGACCGCGCCGAGGTGGAGGCCTGACCGCTCGGGCGGGCGTCAGGCGACGCTGGCGTGCATCTCCCACACCAGGATCTCGGCCGCCTCGGTGGCGGTGACCCGCCGCCCGCCCGTCAGGGTGAGCCGGGCGGCGTCCCCGGTGCCGAGCGGCCCGCCGTCCTCCAGCGTGACGGCGCCGGTCGGCACGTACAGGTGGACGAAGGGCGCGTCCGGGAGGGTGACCTCGTCGCCGGGGCCGAGCCGGGCGGCGTGCAGCGTGGCGAACCGGTTGCGGATCCGGATCGCCGAGGCGCCGTCGTAGCGGTCCATGCCGGAGGCGACCGGCACCAGGCCGCCGCGCAGCAGCCGGTCGTCGACTTCGAGCTGCTCGTAGCCGGGCTCCACGCCCTGCTCGTCGGGGAGCACCCACATCTGCACGAAGTGCACGGGATCGGTGTGCGGGTCGCGACCGTCGAGGCGCCAGGAGTCGTTCTTCTCCGAGTGCAGGATGCCGGTTCCGGCGCTCATCCGCTGCGCCAGCCCCGGATAGATCACGCCGGAGTGGCCGGTGGAGTCCTGGTGCACCAGCGACCCACGCAGCACCCAGGTGACGATCTCCATGTCCTGGTGCGGGTGGGTCTCGAAGCCGGCGCCTGGCCGCACCACGTCGTCGTTGTTGACCAGCAGCAGGCCGTGGTGGGTGTTGGCGGGATCGTAGTGCCGGGAGAACGAGAACGAGTGCTTCGAGTCGAGCCAGGAGATCCGGGTGGCGAACCGGTCGTCGGCCCGCCGGATGTCGACCGACGACGCGGGGGCGGTCACCGCGCCACCGACCGGCGCTCGGGCCCGGCCGCCGCGTTCCGGGGCGCGGTCACCAGGCACGCTGCCCGGTCTCGGTGGGGGCCCAGGTGAGTGCGGGCTCGCCGGTAGCCAGCTCGCCGATCTCCCCGGAGCGTGGCTGGGCCACGTGGCCGAGCTCCCGGCAGTGCTGCTCGGCGATCTCGGCACAGATCTCGGCCACCTGGGCGCAGATCGGGTCACCGAGATCGGCGGCGTTCAACGCCATGATCATCTTGTACCGGAGTTCCCGCATCCCCACCCCCGAGGCTCGCCCGACCCGGGGCCACCGGCCCGCCCCCGACCCTAACCACCCGGGCCCCGCACCGCCCCCGAAACCCCGAACCCGACCCGCAAGTCGATCATGCACTTCCGGTGGGCGACACGCCCCGGTACGGGGCTTTCGCGGGGCACCACGACTGCATGATCGGCGAGCGGGTCGGGGTTGGGGTCACGCCACGGCGCGGTGGGTGGGTCAGAAGAAGCGGCGACGCTTGGCCTTCTGAGGGCGGAGCATGTCGGCGCCCTTGGTGAGCAGGCGGCTCACCCCGGTCGGGCCGCGGCGGGCCTCCAGGGTGTGGCTGAGCCGGCGCGCGCCCGCCGCCGCCAACGGCACGGCGACGGCCATCATCGCCCACTGGGCAATTCGCTTCTGGATCATGTGGGTTCACCTCCGTCGGTGGCTGCTGACCACCGTGGTACCCCGTACGACCGGGCGGTAAGCCTCAGGTCGGTGGGGCGACCGGGTTGGGCAGCGCGCCGCCGAAGCGCCGGTCCCGCTGCGCGTACAGCTCGCAGGCGTACCAGAGGTGGCGGCGGTCGAAGTCGGGCCAGAGCGTGTCGAGGAAGATCAGCTCGGCGTACGCGGTCTGCCAGAGCAGGAAGTTCGAGATCCGCTCCTCGCCGGAGGGCCGCAGGAACAGGTCCACCTCGGGGATCTCCGGGTGGTAGAGGTACTTCGCGACGGTCTTCTCGGTGACCTTCTCCGGGTCCAGCCGGCCCGCCGCGACGTCGCGGGCGATGGCGGCGGCGGCGTCGGCGATCTCGGCCTGACCGCCGTAGTTGACGCAGAACTGGAGGGTCAGCGTCGAGTTGCCCCGGGACATCTCCTCCGCCGTCTGCAGCTCGGAGATGACGCTCTTCCAGAGCCGGCCGGCCCGGCCGGACCAGACCACCCGCACCCCGAGGTCGACCAGCTGGTCGCGGCGACGACGGATGACGTCCCGGTTGAAGCCCATCAGGAACCGGACCTCGTCCGGCGAGCGCCGCCAGTTCTCGGTCGAGAAGGCGTACGCCGACAGGTAGGGGATGCCCAGCTCGATGGCGCCCTCGACGGTGTCGAAGAGGGAGAACTCCCCCGCCTCGTGGCCCTTGGTGCGGGGCAACCCGCGCTCCTTGGCCCACCGGCCGTTGCCGTCCATCACCACGGCGACGTGCTTCGGCACCGCGTCGGCGGGCAGCGCCGGCGGCCGGGCGCCCGACGGGTGCGGTGTCGGCGGCACCGGCTCGCGACGCCCGGCCCTCAACGATCGGATCACTCGGTCCTCCCCCTGCTCACGCCGTCCGCACCGGACCCGACGCCACCCGGCGGCGGGACCGGGCCGGCCGCCGGGGCGCCCCGGTCGACCAGCGGCAGCGAGCGTAGCGCGCGCTCCAGGTGCCACTGCAGGTGCGCCGCGACCAGGCCGCTGCACTCCCGGCGTACGCCGGTCTCGGTGGCGTCGGCGACCCGCCAATCGCCGCTGGTCAGCGCGGACATCAGGTCGATGGTGGCCGGGGCGGGGTGGGCCGCGCCGGGCGGCCGGCAGTCCGGGCAGACCGCGCCGCCGGCCGGTACGGAGAACGCCCGGTGCCGCCCCGGCGTGCCGCAGACGGCGCAGGCGATCAGCGCCGGCGCCCAGCCGGCCAGCGCCATGCCGCGCAGCAGGTACGCGTCGAGCACCAGCGTGGTGGCGTGGCTGCCCTCGGCGAGCGCCCGCAGCGCGCCCAGGGTGAGCTGGAACAGCCGCAGCGACGGCTCCCGCTCGACGGGGGTGAGCCGCTCGGCGGTCTCGGCGATCGCGCTGGCGGCCGTGTAGCGCGAATAGTCGCCGAGGAACCGCTTGCCGTAGAGGTCGATGCCCTCGACCTGGCTGACCGTGTGCAGCGAGCTGCCGTGGTTGCCCTTCGGGTCGCCGGCGAGCTGGAGGTCGACGTGACCGAACGGCTCCAGCCGGGCGCCGAACTTGCTGGTGGTGCGGCGGACTCCCCGGGCCACCGCGCGCAGCCGGCCGTGCCGGCGGGTGAGCAGGGTGATGATCCGGTCGGACTCGCCGAGCTTCTGCACGCGCAGGACCACCGCGTCGTCGCGGTAGAGCTGTCGGCGGTACCCGGCCATCGGACCATTCTCTCTCGGGGTGCGGAATCAGGGTCAGCTCGGGGTGTCCGCGCGCGGAACCCCGATGCGTGGGGCGGGCCGCGCCTCGTAGCGTGCTCGCATGGCTCTGCACCGCACCACCGCCGCGCTCGCTGCGGCCACCACCCTGATCGTCTCCGCCGGGTGCGACAACCTGTCCTTCCGCCGGCTCGACTACGACAACACCGAGGCGGTCCGGATCAGCAGCATCCGGGTGCTCCCGGGGGCCGGCGACGTGACCGTCCGTGCCATCGGCGCGCAGGACGAGGTGCGGATCAAGCGGGTGGTGCGCTACCAGGGCGGTCAGCCCGACACGACGTACGAGATCAAGGGCACCGAGCTGGTGCTGGACACCGACTGCGGCTCCCGGTGCAGCGTCTCCTACGAGGTCACCGCCCCGGACGGGGTGAGCGTGAAGGGCGAGACCGGCTCCGGTGACGTCGACCTGAGCAGGGTGGGCCCGGTGGAGATGCGGCTCGGCTCCGGCAACATCCGGGTGACCGCCGCCAGCGGCCCCGTCCGGGCGGAGACCGGCTCGGGCAACATCCAGGTGTCCGGCGCCGGTGGCCCCGTCCGCGCGGAGGCCGGCTCCGGCAACGTCGAGGTCGCCGAGGTCGCGGCCGCGGTCACGCTGCGCACCTCCGCCGGCGACATCACCGCGCACCGCCTCGACGGTGGGGTGGACGCCGAGGCCGGCTCCGGTGACGTCACCGTCGACCTCACGACGCCCGCCTCGGCGCGGGTGCACGCCTCCAGCGGGAACGTCGAGCTGGTCGTACCTCCGGGCCGCTACCGGGTCCGCTCCAGCACCGACAGCGGCGACGCCGAACTGGGCGTCACCGACGACCCGTCCGCCGCACTGGTGCTGGACCTCTCCACCGGCAGCGGCAACGTGACGGTCACCCAGCGCTGATCTCGACGGTCTCCGGTTCCCGGGCGCCCCGGGGCGCCGGCACCACCGCCCGCCCCGTCGCCGGGCCGTCGACCCTCCGGCCGGCGGCGGCGTGGACGGTGGCCGGGCCGGCGGCCGGGCGGGCGGTGGCCGGGCGGGGGCGGGCGCGGCCGGGAACCAGCTCCGGCGGTCTGCGGGCCGCCACGTCCTCCACCCAGCCGACCAGGGCGGTCACCGCCGCGACCAGCGCGAAGACCAGCGCCACCCGGATCGCCAGGCCGAGCGGGTCCTGATGCGACCAGCCCACCACGTCGACCAGCGGGGTGAGCGCCACCACGAACGGCATGTGCCACAGGTAGACGGTGAGCGCCCGCCGGTTGAACACGGTCACCACCCGGCCGAACGCGGCGCTGCGGTCCACCCAGGACGCGCTCGCCGGCCCCCGGCCGAGCAGCACGAGAACGAAGGCCGCCGACCAGAGGGCGTTGCCCAGGGGGTTGTCGTTCAGGTCGTACCCGCGCGGCCCGGGGTGGGTGACGATCCAGGCGGCCCCGGCGGCGGCGAGGGCCAGCGCGAGCGGCACCAGCACCCGGTTGGCCAGGCGGCGCAGCATGCCGGCCTGGTGGGCGAAGCCGAGCAGCCACGCTCCGAAGTAGAGCCCGAACTGGTGCAGCGCCACCGGCAGCGCCGGGAGCAGGCCCAGTTCGGCCGCCGCGAGCAGGGCGTACGGGGCGACCAGGGTGGGCACCGGGGCGCGCCGGAACAGCCAGAGGGCCACCGGCGAGGCGAGCACGAACCAGAGGTAGTCGCGCAGGTACCAGATCACGCTGAGCGCGATCGCGCCCCAGCCGTTGGCCGGCGGGTCGGCGATCGGAAAGAGCCAGAGCAGCACCTTCGGGCTCAGCGGCAACCCGGTGAGCAGCATGGCGGGCACGAAGACGGCGGCGAGCACCCAGAGCGACGGCAGCAGGCGCCGCAACCGGCGGACGACCGCCCCGGGCCCCCACCGGTGCAGTGAGGCCGCCATCAGCGACCCGGCGAGCGCGAACATCACCGACATGGCCGGGAAGACGAGGGTCAGCGTGGCCCAACCGGTGACGTGGTAAACGACGACTCGAACGATGGCCAGGAAGCGGAGCAGGTCCAGGTATCGGTTTCGCATCAGCCTGCATCTATGTCCGGGGATACGGGGGCTGTCCTACCCCCTACCCTCCGGGCCGTGCGCGGCAAACGACAAACACCCCACCCGGAACGTGACATCCTCCATACGCCCGACCGGGAACGATCACGCCCAAAGGGGGGCCACACCGGCGCCGGGACGCGCCTGCGCCCCGGCCCCGGCGTCAGAAGCCCAGCTTGCGCAGCTGCTTCGGATCCCGCTGCCAGTCCTTGGCCACCCGGACGTGCAGGTCGAGGTAGACCCGGGTGCCGAGCAGCTCCTCGATCTGGCGGCGGGCGGTGGTGCCGACGTGCTTGAGGCGGCTGGCCCGGTGGCCGATCACGATCGCCTTCTGGCTGGGCCGCTCGACGTAGACGTCGGCGTAGATCTTCATGAGCTGGCCCTCGGGAACCATCTCCTCGACGACCACCGCGATGGAGTGCGGCAGCTCGTCGCGGACGCCCTCCAGGGCGGCCTCCCGGATCAGCTCGGCGACCAGCACCTGCTCGGGGTCGTCGGTGAGCATGTCGTCCGGGTAGAGCTGCGGCGACTCGGGCAGGTAGCCGGTCATCACGTCGACCAGGGTGTCCACCTGGTGCCCGGAGACCGCGCTGACCGGCACCACCTCGGCGAACTCGCCCAGCTCGCTGACCGCGAGCAGTTGCTCGGCCAGCCGCTTGCGGTCCACCAGGTCGGTCTTCGTGACCACCGCCAGCACGGTGGCCTTCAGCTCGGCCAGCTCGCCGGTGATGAACCGGTCGCCCCGCCCGATCGGCTCGTCCGCCGGGATGCAGAGGCCGATCACGTCGACCTCGCTCCAGGTCTGCCGGACCAGGTCGTTGAGGCGCTCGCCGAGCAGCGTACGGGGGCGGTGCAGGCCCGGGGTGTCGACCAGCACCAGCTGGGACTCCGGGCGGTGCAGGACGGCCCGGATGATGTGCCTGGTCGTCTGGGGCTTGTTCGAGGTGATGGCGATCTTCTGCCCGACGATCGCGTTGGTCAGCGTCGACTTGCCGGCGTTCGGCCGGCCGACGAAACAGGCGAATCCGGCCCGGTAGGGGCGCGGCTGGAGATCGCTCACTCCACCACCGTGCCCAGGACGGCCCCGTCCGGGGCGGCCACGTGGATCGGCGCGTCCGCGGCGAGGTCCCGTACCGCGGCGTGCCCGGCGCCGTCCAGCGTCGACGCCTCGGTCACCACCACGGCGGCCTCCAGCCGGGTCGCGCCGGCCGCCACCGCCGAGGCCACCGCGAGCTGGAGCGCGGTGATCGTCAACGAGGGCAACGAGACGCTCGCCGCGGCGTACGTCCGGCCGTCCTGGTCGCGGACCGCCGCGCCCTCCACGGCGCCCACCCGGCCACGCGCGCCCCGCGCCAGGACGACCAGCTTGCCGTCCTCGGCGCTCAGCTCGACCGGGTCGGACGGGGTGGGCCGGGCGGCCGGTACGGCGGGTGACTCAGGCATCGGCGGGTTGCCTCTCCTCGGATCGGTTCGTGTCGTCCCGGGGCTCGGCGTGCTCGCCGCGGCCCGGGCCGTTCTGTGTGTCGGTCGACTCCGCCCGGTTCACCAGCACGGTGTCGATCCGGTTGCGTCGGCCGGTGGTGCCCTCGGCGATCAGCTGGAGCCCGGCGACCTCGACCTGCGCCCCGGGGATCGGGACCCGGCCCAGGGACTGGGCCAGCAGGCCGCCGACGGTCTCCACCTCGTCGGTGGGGAGGTCGGTGTCGAACAGCTCGCCCAGGTCCTCCACCGGGAGCCGCGCGGTCACCCGCACCGCCCCGTCGTCGAGGTGCTCGACCGGCGGGCGCTCGACATCGTACTCGTCGGTGATCTCTCCGACGATCTCCTCCAGGATGTCCTCGATGGTGACCAGCCCGCCGGTGCCGCCGTACTCGTCGACGACGATGACCAGGTGGTTGCGGGCGGCCTGCATCTCCGAGAGCAGGTCGTCGACCGGCTTGGACTCCGGCACGAAGGTGGCGGGGCGCATCAGCTCGGCGACCGGGAGCTGCCGGTCCTCCGGGGCGCCGCCCTGGGTCCGCCGGATCAGGTCCTTGAGGTAGAGCACGCCGAGCACGTCGTCGACGCTCTCGCCGATGACCGGGATCCGGGAGAAGCCGGAGCGCAGGAAGAGCGCCAGCGCCTGGGAGAGCGTCTTGCGTTCCTCTATCCACACCATCTCGGTACGCGGCACCATCACCTCGCGGGCGATCGTGTCGCCGAGCGCGAAGACCGAGTGGATCATCTGCCGCTCGCCGTGCTCCACGACACCGCGCTGCTCGGCCAGGTCGACCAGCTCGCGCAGCTCCACCTGGGTGGCGAACGGCCCCTCCCGGAAGCCCCGGCCCGGCGTGACCGCGTTGCCGATCAGGATCAGCAGCGAGGCGAGCGGGTTGAGCGCCCGGCCCAGCCAGCGGACCAGCGGGGCGACGGACCGCCCGACCACGTACGCGTGCTGCCGGCCGATGGTGCGGGGTCCGACCCCGACCACCACGAAGCTGATCACGGTCATCGCCCCGGCGGTGACCAGCGCCGCACGCCAGCCCGCGCCGAAGGTGTCCACCGCGACCAGCGCCACCAGGGTGGTGGCGGTCAGCTCGGCGAGCAGCCGCAACAGCAGGAGCAGGTTGAGGTGGCGGACCACGTCCCCGGCGACGGCCTGGAGCGTCCGGGCGCCCCGCACGCCATCGCGGGCCAGCTCGGCGGCGCGGGCGGGCGAGACCGCGGCGAGCGCCGCCTCGGTCATGGCGATCAGGCCGGCCAGCACCACCAGGCCGGCCGCGGAGACCAGCAGTTGCAGGTCGGGCAGGCCGGTGGCGCCGGCCGCCAGTGTCGGGGTGGTCATCACCGGGACCGGGTCGACCGCCAGCTCGCCAGCAGCCGGGCCTGGAGGGCGAACATCTCCCGCTCCTCCTCCGGCTCGGCGTGGTCGTAGCCGAGCAGGTGCAGCACGCCGTGCACGGTGAGCAGGTGCAGCTCGTCGGCGGCGGCGTGGCCGGCGGTGGCCGCCTGCTTGGCCGCCACCTCCGGGCAGAGCACGATGTCGCCGAGCAGCGCGGGCTCGCCGCCGGCGGCGGACGTCTCGCCGGGCCCGTGGTCGACGCTGCCCTCGTCCATGGGGAAGGCCAGCACGTCGGTCGGACCGTCGCCGCCCATCCACCGGTGGTTGAGCTCGGTCATGTAGTCGATGTCGACCAGCAGCACGGAGAGCTCGGCGAGGGGGTTGACCCCCATCTCGTCGAGGGCGTGCCGGGCGACGGCGAGCACGGCGTCGGTGTCGACGTCGACACCCGACTCGTTGGCGATCTCGATGGACAACAGTCTTCCCTCGGTCTAGCGGCGCCGGCCGGCCCGGCCGCCCTGGGCGGACCGCCCCGGCACGGCGTGCACGCTCTGCGCCTGCTGGTTCTCCCGCTCGTCCCAGCGGGCGTACGCGTCGACGATCTCCCCGACCAGCCGGTGGCGGACCACGTCGGAGCTGGAGAGCTGGGCGAAGTGCACGTCCTCGACGTTCTCCAGGATCTCCCGGACCACCCGCAGGCCGCTGGTCGTGCCACCGGGAAGGTCCACCTGGGTGACGTCACCGGTGACGACGATCTTGGAACCGAAGCCGAGCCGGGTGAGGAACATCTTCATCTGCTCGGGCGTGGTGTTCTGTGCCTCGTCGAGGATGATGAACGCGTCGTTGAGGGTACGCCCCCGCATGTACGCCAGCGGCGCGACCTCGATCGTGCCCGCCGCCATCAGCTTGGGGATGGTGTCCGGGTCGAGCATGTCGTGCAGCGCGTCGTAGAGCGGGCGCAGGTAGGGGTCGATCTTCTCGTTGAGCGTGCCGGGCAGGAAGCCGAGCCGCTCCCCCGCCTCGACCGCCGGCCGGGTCAGGATGATCCGGTTGACCTGCTTGGCCTGCAACGCCTGGACGGCCTTCGCCATCGCCAGGTAGGTCTTGCCGGTGCCGGCGGGGCCGATGCCGAAGACGATGGTGTGCGCGTCGATCGCGTCGACGTAGCGCTTCTGCCCCAGCGTCTTGGGACGGATGGTGCGGCCGCGCCGGGAGAGGATGTTGAGCGTCAGGACCTCGGCGGGCCGCTCGGCGCCGCCCTGCTCGAGCATGCCGACGGTACGCCGGACGGCGTCAGTGGTCAGGGTCTCGCCTTTCTCGATGAGCTCGAGCAGCTCGCTGAAGATCCGCTCGGCGAGGGCGTTGTCGGCGGGGGCGCCGGTGATGGTGATCTCGTTGCCCCGGACGTGAACGTCGCTGTCGACCGAGCGCTCGACCAGTCGCAGGATCTCGTCACCCGCGCCGAGCAGGTTGACCATGATCTTGGAATCCGGGACGGTGATCCTGGTCTGCACCCGGGGCGGGCCGGGAGGTGGGGTGCCGGTCATAGGTCGGGCCGAGGGGCCCTGCGCCACCTGCTCTCGATCTCGGCGCCGGGCCTGCTGGCGCGGCGCGCTGACGTTCCTGCCATCTTATCTTTCCAACAGCGGTGACACCCTGCCCATTTCCGCGCGTGGGGCACGAGCGGACCGGTCACCCCGTCCGCGGCAGGGGCGGACCGGACGGGGCGGTTCCTCGGCCGCGCCCCGTCCGGTCGCGCGCCCGTCAGGAGCCGGCGCGGAAGTCGTACCGCTCGAAGGTCTCCTGGTGCCGGGTGAACCGGTAGGTCGCCCAGTGCATCAGGACCACCGTGCCGTGCTCGTCCCGGGTCAGCCGGAGCAACTCCCCCGCCTCCCGGCCGGAGACCGTGCGGAACACGTCCGGCCGGTCCGGCAGCGGGACGAAGACCGACGGCGGCTTGCCCGCCGGGTCGTCAGCGCCCCGGGCCCGCAGCTCGCCATCGTGCCAGGAGAAGACGTACTCGAAACCCTCTCCCCACCAGCGGCCGAGCAGCCCGCGTACGCCCTCGGGGGCGGGCGGGCCCGGCTGCCACGGCGCGATGTCGGCCGGGTCGTGCTCGACCGCGGCGGCCAGCAGCCGGTGCGGCAGGTCGAGGAGATCGCCGGCGGTGCCGGAGGAGCCCAGCACCGCGACCCCCATCGCGCCGGGAGTGCCCTCCCCGCCCCGCCGGCCGTAGACGCCGGCCAGGAATCCGGGCATCGCGCCGTCGTGGCCGACGTGCATGATCCGCTTGCCCTGCGGCACCAGGATCAGCCCCAGCCCGAAGCCGCCGGCCCAGAGCGTCTCGTCGGTGACCGTCGCCGGCCAGCGCATCTCGTCCAGCGTGGCCGGGGCGAGCACGGCGCCGGCCGGGTCCAGCGCCGCCGGATCGGCGAGGAAGGCCGCCCAGCGGGCCATGTCGGAGGCGGTGCTCCACAGCTGCGCCGCCGGGCCGACCGCCCCGAAGTCGGTCGGCGGCTCGGGGTGCGCCTCGTCGGAGTAGGCGTCGACCAGGAAGCCCGTCGCGGCGTGCGGCCCGGGCGCCGTCGAGGTCCCGGCCAGCCCCAGCGGGGTCAGCACCCGCTCGGCGAGCACCTCCGCCCAGGTGCCGCCCCGCAGGTGGCCGACGAGCCGGCCGAGCAGCGCCATGCCGAGGTTCGAGTAGTGGTAGCGGCGGCCCGGGGGCAGCACCCGCTCGGCCCGGGCCAGGTCGGCGACCAGTTCGTCGACGTCCGGCGCGCGCAGGGTGTCCCAGACGTCGCCGTACGGCTCGCGTTGCAGGCCGGCGGTGTGCGACAGCAGCCGGCGCACCGTCAGCTCGCCGTGGGCCGGCAGGTCCAGGTGCCGGCCCAGCGGGTCGTCGAGGTCGAGCAGGCCGTCGTCGCGGCACTGGAGCGTCAGCACGGCGGTGAACGTCTTCGTGACCGACCCGATCCGGAACCGGGTGCCCGGCCCCAGCTCGGTGTCGTTGCCGGTCCCACCCACGGCGCACGTCCAGAGCGACCGGTCCGCCCGGTGCAGGGCCGCCGACACCGCCGGCACCCGGGCCTGCGCCTGGACCGTGCGCACCAGCCGGGACAGGCGGTCGTCGACCGCCGTCACGCGAGGTTCCGGGCCAGCATCGGGCCCAGCGGCGCCCCGCCGAGCACGTGCGCGTGCACGTGGAAGACCTCCTGGCCGCCGTACGCGCCGGTGTTGAACATCAGCCGGAAGCCGTCGCCGAGCAGCCCCTCGTCCTCGGCCACCGCGGCGGCCGTGGCGAGCACCTCCCCGGCCAGCGCCGGGTCGCCCTGGGCGAGCGTCGCCACATCGGCGTAGTGCTCCTTCGGGATGACCAGCACGTGCACCGGCGCCTTCGGGCCGATGTCGCGGAAGGCGAGCGTGGTGGCGGTTTCCCGGACGATCGTGGCCGGGATCTCCCCGGCGACGATCCGGCAGAACAGGCAGTCGGTTCCCATCGGGGCAGTGTAAGGAAGGGCACCTCGTCGACGCCGGCCGTGCGGGAGGGGACCCTTTCCCACGAAGGGGCGGGACGGCCGGGCATGATGGCCGGCGTGACTTCACGGGCGGTACTGGTGACGGGGGCCTCGCGCGGCATCGGGCAGGCGGTGGCGACCGCGTTCGCGGCCGGCGGCGACCGGGTGGCGATCCACCACCGGGACTCTGCGGAGCTGGCCGAGCGGCTGCGCGCCGAACTGCCCGGCGAGGGGCACGTGGTGGTCCGCGCCGACCTGACCGACCCGGACGCCGTACGGGCAATGGTCGACGAGGCAGCCGGCCTGCTCGGCGGGCTGGACGTGCTGGTCAACAACGCCGGGGTGTACGGCGAGCGGGACGCCCCGCACCCGGTCTTCGGCGCCTCCTACGAGCAGTGGCGCGCGCAGTGGCGGCTGGTGCTGGAGACCAACCTGACCGGCGCGGGCAACGTCATCTGGTGCGCCGCCCAGCACATGCGCGACCGGGGCGGCCGGATCGTCAACGTCTCCTCCCGGGGAGCCTTCCGGGGCGAGCCGGAGCAGCCGGCGTACGGGGCGAGCAAGGCGGGGCTGAACGCGTTGGGGCAGTCGCTGGCGGTGGCCCTCGCCCCGTACGGCATCACGATCGCCACGGTCGCCCCGGGCTTCGTGGAGACCGACATGACCACCGGACACCTGAGCGGGGACCGAGGCGCCGCGATCCGGGCGCAGAGCCCGTTCAACCGGGTGGCCCGCCCCGAGGAGATCGCCGCCGCCGTGCACTGGCTCGCCTCCCCGCAGGCGGAGTGGGCCTCCGGCACCATCGTCGACCTCAACGGCGCCTCCTACCTCCGCAGCTGACCACCCACCCTCACTCCCGCCCCGCCACGCCCCCGCCGGTCTCGGCGATCATGCAGTTGTGGCGCCCCACAAATACCGCGAAAACGCATATTCCACCCACCACAACTGCAAGATCGATCGTGGGCGGACGGGATGGGGCGGGGGCGGGGGCGGGGGCGGCGGCGGGTGTCAGGTGGGTGGTCACCAGTGGGCCAGGCGGGTGGCGAGGACCGAGAGGGCGGCCACGCCGGCGGTGGAGGTGCGCAGCACCGAGGGGCCCAGGCGGACCGGGCGGGCACCGGCGGCCCGGAACGCGTCCAGCTCGGCGTCGGCGATGCCGCCCTCCGGGCCCACCACCAGCACGATCTCACCGGCCGCCGGCAGCTCGACGGTGGTCAGCCGCTCCCGCGCCTCCTCGTGCAGCACGAACGCGGCAGCGGCACCGGCGATCCGGCGGGCCACCGTCGCGGTGGACTCGTCGGGGGCGCCGGCCACCACGGGCAGCCAGGCGCGGCGGGCCTGCTTGGCCGCCTCCCGGGCCGTCGCCGCCCACTTCTCGCGCGCCCGTACGCCCCGGTCGCCGCGCCACTGGGTCACCGAGCGGGCGGCCGCCCAGGGCACGATCTCGTCCACGCCGACCTCGGTCATCGCCTGCACGGCCAGCTCGCCCCGGTCGCCCTTGGCGATGCCCTGCACCACCACCAGGCGCGGGACGGACGCGTCGACGTACCCCCGGGAGGTGATCTCCAGGTCGAGGGTGCCCCGGCCGACGGCGGCGACCACCGCGGCAGCGGTGCCGCCCCGGCCGTCGGCGAGCAGCAGCTCCTCGCCGACGCGCAGCCGTTGCACGGTGGCGGCGTGGTGCCCCTCGGGACCGTCGAGGGTCAGCCGGTCGGCGGTGGGCAGCGGGTCGACCAGGAACAGCGGCGCGGACACGACGATCAGGCTAGCCGCCCCGGCGGGCGCCGGGGCGGTCAGGCCGGTCAGGCGTGGCCGTTGAAGGCGTCGCGCATCCGGGAAAAGAAGCCGCCCTGCTTGGTGAGCTCGGCGACCTCCTCGCCCCGGGTCTTGGCGAAGTCGCGCAGCATCTTCTCCTGGTCGGCGTCGAGCTTGGTGGGGGTGCGCACGTCGAGGTGGACGTAGAGGTCGCCCCGGCCGGTGCCGCGCAGGTGCGGCACGCCTCGGGCGCGCAGCCGCAGGGTGCTGCCCGGCTGGGTGCCGGCCTTGACGTCGACCGTCTCCTCGCTGTCCAGCGTCTTGATGGTCAGCCGGGTGCCGAGGGCCGCCGCGGTCATCGGCACCGTGACCCGGCAGTGCAGGTCGTCGCCCTTGCGGGAGTAGACGTCGTGCGGCCGCTCGTGGATCTCCACGTAGAGGTCGCCGGCCGTGCCGCCGCCCGGGCCGACCTCGCCCTGCTGGGCGAGGCGGATGCGCATGCCGTCCTCGACACCGGCCGGGATCTTGACGGTCAGCGAACGCCGGGTGCGGACGCGGCCGTCGCCGGCGCAGGTCGGGCACGGGTGCGGGATGGTGGTGCCATAGCCCTGGCAGACCGTGCACGGCCGGGCGGAGACCACCTGACCGAGGAAGGTGCGCTGCACGGACTGCACCTCGCCCCGGCCGGCGCACGCCTCACAGGTGGCCAGATGGGTGCCGGCCGCCGTGCCGGCGCCCGAGCAGGTGGTGCAGAGCACGGCGGTGTCGACGGTGATCGGCGCCTCGACGCCGAACGCGGTCTCGTGCAGGTCCAGCTCCAGCCGCAGGATCGCGTCCGCGCCGGGCCGGGTCCGCGGTCGCGGACCCCGCGAACCGCCGGCCGCGCCGCCGAAGAACGCGTCCATGATGTCCTGGAAGCCGACGAACGGCCCGGCGCCGCCGGGGCCGCCCGGGCCACCCGCACCCCCGCCGCCGGGGGCGAGCGGGTCGCCGCCCAGGTCGACGATCTGCCGTTTCCGGTCGTCCGAGAGGACCTCGTACGCGGCGTTGATGTCCTTGAACTTCTCCTGGGCCTCCGGATCCGGATTCACGTCCGGGTGGAACTGCCGCGCCAGCTTGCGGTAGGCGCGCTTGATCTCGTCGTCGGAGGCTTCCCGGCTCACCCCGAGAATGCCGTAGTAGTCCCTGGCCACTGCGTTCCGTGTCCTCATGTTCGTCTCGCGTTGCGCCGGTCGGCGGCCGGAGCCGGCCGTCGGCCCTGACTGGTCAGTTCTGGGCCAGCAGCTCGCCCACGTAGCGTGCCACGGCCCGCACCGTGGCGATGGTGCCGGGGTAGTCCATCCGGGTCGGCCCGAGCACACCGAGGCCACCGACGCTGGTCGTGCCCGGCCCGTAGCCGGTGCTGACCACCGAGGCGGCGCGCAGGTTGTCGATCTCGTTCTCGTCGCCGATCAGAACCCGGGTCGTGCTCGGCTCCGCCTCGCCGATGAGCTTGAGCATGACGACCTCCTCTTCCAGCGCCTCCAGGATGGGGCGCAGGGAGCCCTGGAAGTCGAGCAGGCCCCCACGGGTGAGGTTGGCCGTGCCGGCCAGCGCGATCCGCTCCTCGTGCCGCTCGATCAGCGTCTCCAGCAGCACGGTGGAGAGGGTGGTCATGGCCGGCCGCAGGTGCGGCACCGACTCCTCGACCAGCGCCTGCACCAGCGGCGGGGTCTCCGACAGCCGGGTGCCGACCAGCTTCTCGTTGACCAGCCGGCGCAGGTCCGTGACGTCGTCGGCGGGGATCGGCGCGGGCAGCTCGACGAGCCGCTGCTCGACCCGGCCGGTGTCGGCGATCATGACCAGCATCAGCCGGGTGGTGGAGATCGGCACCAGCTCCAGATGGCGCACCGAGGAGCGGGCCAGGCTCGGGTACTGCACGACGGCGACCTGCCGGGTGAGTTGCGCCAGCAGGCGGACGGTGCGGTGCACCACGTCATCGAGGTCGACGGCGCCGACCAGGAAACGCTCGATCGCCCGGCGCTCGGCCGGGCTGAGCGGCTTCACCCGGGACAGCCGGTCCACGAAGAGCCGGTAGCCCCGGTCGGTGGGCACCCGGCCGGCGCTGGTGTGCGGCTGGCGGATGTAGCCCTCCTCCTCCAGCACGGCCATGTCGTTGCGGACGGTCGCCGGTGAGACCCCCAGCTGGTGCCGCTCGACCAGCGCCTTGCTGCCGACGGGCTCCTGCGTGGCGACGTAGTCCTCGACGATCGCGCGCAGCACGGCGAGCTTGCGGTCGTCGAGACCCATCCTCCCCACCTCCTGTCGCACGTCGGCCCCGCACGCGGGGGACCGGGCGGGCTGCTGGCACTCGACTGTAGCGAGTGCCAGTCTACGTCGGCGGGGCCGCCGACGCGATGATCGACCTGGGGCGATCAGTCCGATCGGCGACCGTGCGGGTCCGCCCGACGGCCCCGGGGACCGGTCGTCCGGGCGTCCACGCCGGTGTCACGCTGGTGCGGCCTTGCCGGCTGCCCCTACCGTGACCTCCATGACTGAACCACCTCGCCCTCCCGGAGCGGGGGACCCCGGCTTCCCGCCGGACCCGACCGCTCCGTCGGGGTTTCCCGGCCACGCCGGCTCCGGCGACCCCACCGCACCACTGTCCGGGGCGCCGGGCCCGGGCAGCCATCCTCCACCCGGTGACTATCCGCCGCCCACCGGCGACCAACCGCCGTCGGGCGGCTATCCCCCGCCCGGCGGCTACCCCCCGCCCGGCGGCTACCCGCCGGGGGCCGGCTATCCCGCTGGCGGCGGCTACGGCCCGCCGACGGGCGGCTACGCCAGCAACGACGACAAGAACTGGGCCCTGATCGCCCACTTCGGCGGCGCGCTCGGCGTGATCGTCGGCGGCGGCCTGCTCGGCTGGCTGGCGCCGCTCATCGCGCTGATGGCGCGGGGGCAGCAGTCGCCGACCGCCCGCGCGCACGCCGTCGCGGCGCTGAACTTCCAGCTCACCTGGACGATCGTCGGGGTGCTGAGCTGGGTGGTCACGCTGATCACCTGCGGGGTGCTGTTCTTCGTCCCGATGCTCGTCTGGCTGGTGCCGCTGATCTTCGGCATCGTCGGTGGGGTCAAGGCCAACGAGGGCGTGCTCTACCGCTACCCGATGACCTACGGCTTCACCAGGTGACCCGGGTCGGCCGCTCCCCCGGCCGGCCCCGGCACGCGGTTCAGGGCAGCAGGTCACGGACGACCGCGTCGGCGAGCAGCCGGCCCCGCAGGGTCAGCACGGCCCGGCCGGCCGCGTGCTCGTCGGCGGCCAGCAGCCCGTCGGCGAGGGCCCGCGCGGCGCCGGCCCGGCCGGCGTCGTCGAGGGCGTCCAGGGGCAGCCCGGAGGCGAGGCGCAGCCGGAGCATGACGTCCTCCATGTGCGCCTCGTCGGCCGTGAGCACCTCGCGGGCCAGGCCGGGCGAGTCGCCCGCGGCCAGCCGCTTCGCGTACGTCGTGGGGTGCTTGACGTTCCACCAGCGCACGCCGCCGACGTGGCTGTGCGCCCCCGGGCCGAGCCCCCACCAGTCGGCGCCGGTCCAGTAGAGCAGGTT
Organism: Micromonospora sp. NPDC023633; assembly: GCF_040640035.1. Classification (NCBI taxonomy): domain Bacteria; kingdom Bacillati; phylum Actinomycetota; class Actinomycetes; order Micromonosporales; family Micromonosporaceae; genus Micromonospora; species Micromonospora sp. NPDC023633. Next base: position 29,372 of record NZ_JBFABB010000025.1, read on the forward strand.
GTGCCGGCACCGGGCCGCCTCGTCGCGGGCCCAGTTCGACACCTCGTACCAGGACAGACCGGCCGCGCCCAGGGCGGCCTCCGCGGCGAGGTAGCGGTCCGCGGCGACGTCGTCGGAGGGGTACGGCAGCTCGCCGCGCCGCATCCGGGCGGCCAGCCGGGTGCCGTCCTCCACGATCAGGGCGTACGCGCTGACGTGGTCCACCCCGGCGGCGACGACCTGGTCGAGCGAGGCGGCGAAGTCCGCCTCGGTCTCCCCCGGGGTGCCGTAGATCAGGTCCAGGTTGACGTGGTCGAACCCGGCGTCGCGCGCCTCGCGGGCGGCGGCGACGGCCCGGCCGGCGCTGTGCGTGCGGTCGAGGATCGCCAGCACCCCCGGCGCGGCGGACTGCATGCCCAGCGAGATCCGGGTGTAGCCGGCGGCCCGCAGCACCCTCAGCGACTCCGGCGTGACCGACTCCGGGTTGGCCTCGGTGGTCACCTCGGCGTCGGCCGCGAGCCCCCAGGTGCGGTCGATGCCGTCGAGGATCCGGGCCAGGTCGTCGGCGGGGAGCAGGGTCGGGGTGCCGCCGCCGACGAAGACCGTGTCGACGCGGGGCGGCGGGGCGTCGCCCAGCACCCGGCGGGCGAGCGCCAGCTCGGCCAGCACGGTGTCGGCGTAGTCCTCCCGGCTCGCCCCGCCGCCCAGCTCGGCGGCGGTGTACGTGTTGAAGTCGCAGTAGCCGCAGCGGCTGGCGCAGAACGGGACGTGCACGTACACGCCGAAGCCGCGCGCGCCGACGGCACGGGTGGCGGTGGCGGGCAGCGAGCCGTCGACCGGGACGGTTTCGCCTTCTGGAAGGACGCCGGGCATGGCCACTAGTGTGCCCGGCATGACCTCTCCCGACGTGCTCGTGCGGGCCGCCACGGCCCGTGGGGTGACCACCCTCACCCTGGACAGCCCGCACAACCGCAACGCGCTCTCCACGCCGCTGATGACCCAGCTGCTGGCCGGCCTCGCCGAGGCGGTCGCCGACGACGCCGTACGCGTGATCGTGCTCGACCACACGGGCCCCGTCTTCTGTTCCGGGGCGGACCTCAAGGAGACCGCCGCCGCGTACGCCAGCGGGACCGTGCCGGCCGGGCTGCTCGGCGACGTGCTCGCGGCGGTCTGGGAGTGCCCGAAGCCCGTGGTGGCGAGGGTGGCCGGCCCGGCGCGGGCCGGCGGCCTCGGCCTCATCGCGGCGGCCGACCTGGCGGTCTGCGCGCGGGAGGCGACGTTCGCCTTCACCGAGGTGCGGATCGGCGTGGTGCCGGCGGTGATCTCCGCGACCGTGCTGCCCCGGCTGCACCCCCGCGCGGCGGCCGAGCTCTACCTGACCGGCGACACCTTCGACGGCCGGCGGGCGGCCGAGATCGGCCTCGTCACCGCCGCCGTGCCGGCGGACGGACTGGACGCGGCGGTTGCGGGGTACTGCGACTCTCTGGTGCGGGGGGCACCGGGCGCGCTGGCCGGGGCGAAGCAGTTGCTGCGCCGGCCGCCCGCCGCGGACCTGCGGACGGAGATCGCCGGGCTGTCCGCCCTCTCGACCGGGTACTTCCTGTCGGAGGAGGGGCGCGAGGGCGTCCTGGCGTTCCGGGAGAAGCGGCCGGCGCGCTGGGTGCCCGCCGCCGACGGCGACGCCGCGGCGGGCGCCAACCGGTAGCGCCGGCCGGTGCCACGCCCGACGGTCGTGGAGAACCGGTCGGACGACCCGGAAGGCACCACGGGGGACGTACGCTTGTCGGACTGTCGATCAGGGGGTGTGGGTGCGTACTCGGGCAGTCGTGGCGGGCGGTGTCGTCCTCGTCGTCCTCGCCGCGGTCGGGATCTGGATCGTCATCCGGCAGATGGGCGGGCAGTTGCGCCTGCCCCTGGCCAGCCGGACGTGCACGGTACAGGCGGACGGTCGGGTCGCCCTGGACCCCGACCAGATGGCCAACGCGGCGACGATCGCGGCCATCGGCATCCAGCGGAAGATGCCCGAGCGGGCCGTCGTCGTCGCGCTGGCCACCGCCTACCAGGAATCCGGCCTGCGCAACCTCGCCGGCGGCGACCGCGACTCGATCGGGCTGTTCCAGCAGCGCCCGAGCCAGGGTTGGGGCACCCCGGAGCAGATCCGCGACCCCCGCTACGCGGCCGGGAAGTTCTACTCCGGGCTGAAGAAGGTGCGCGGCTGGGAGCGGATGCGGGTCACCGACGCGGCGCAGAAGGTGCAGCGCTCGGCCTTCCCGGAGGCGTACCAGAAGTGGGCGGACGAGTCCGAGGTGCTGACCCGGGCCCTGGTCGGGCACGCCACCGGCGCGGTCGCCTGCACGGTGGGCCGCGACCCGGCGATGCGCGGCGAGGCCGCGGCGAGCGCGCTGACCCGCGGCCTCCTGCTGGACTGGGGCCTGGCCGGCGCGAGCACCGCGGCGGACCTGACGGGCCTGACGGTCCCGGCCGCCGACGAGCGCCGGGGCTGGCGGTACGCGCACTGGCTGGTCTCCCACGCCCAGGACCACGGCGTGAAGCGGGTGCGCTTCGGCGACCTGGAGTGGACGGCCCGCGACGGCACCTGGAACCGGACCGACGAGGCCCCGACCGCCGGGCGGGTCGTCGCGGAGGTCTTCGCCGAGGCGTAGTGACCCCCGATCTCCCTACCGGCAGTCATCGCGTAAACCGGCATTCCCGGAGATACGCCACGTCGCACGGCAGGCCCGTGACGCATCGCCACCATGTCGCTCCCCAGAGTCCGGACAACGGTCGCATATCGTGCTGGGCAGTACCCCGCCCCGAAACCAGCGGGTTACGATCGGCGGCCTGTGCCAGCAATGGTTTCGCCTCATGGGGAGGGGTACGTCGAAGTGTTCGACTACGGCGACCGGACCGGTTACGAACCGATCAGTGACACCGACCGCAAGGAGTTCCACGAGCAGGGCTTCCTCCTGCTGCGCAACGTCCTGACGGAGGACCACCGGGCGGCGCTGGAGGCGGCGGTGGACCGCGTCTACGCCGAGGAGAAGGCGAAGGGCACCACCACCAAGGACGGCACCCTGCACCTGCTGGGCTTCCTGGAGCGCGACGAGCTCTTCGGCGACCTGCTGACCCACCCGATCGCCTTCCCGTACATGTGGGGCCTGGCCGGCTGGAACATCTACACCCACCACAACCACCTGGACGTCACCCCGCCGGCGGCGGAGCCGGAGAAGCCCTACTGGGGGTGGCACCAGGACGGGTACCGGCAGAACTCCGACCCGGAGACGATGGACCCGAACCTGCCCCGGCCGATGTTCTCGCTCAAGGTGGCCTACGTCCTGTCCGACCTGTCGGAGAAGGGCCGGGGCGCCACCAAGGTGATCCCGGGCAGCCACCTGTGGAACTCGCTGCCCCGCCCGGAGGACACCTCCGTGCACAACCCGGACCCGGAGGGCACGGTGGAGATCACCGCCAACCCCGGGGACGCCTTCATCTTCGACCGCCGCCAGTGGCACTCGCGGTCGACGAACCTGTCGACCATCACCCGCAAGATGCTCTTCGTCGGCTACACCTACCGGTGGATCCGGCCGCTGGACGAGCTGCACATCGACAAGGACGGCGAGTGGTGGGCCAACCGCACGCCGGTGCAGCGCCAGCTCTGCGGTGAGGGCACCCACACCGCCAACTACTGGGGCATCAACTGGGACGGCTACATCGACGACGAGATCCCGCTGCGCAAGGAGCTCAAGCAGCGCGGTCTGCTCGACCGCAGCGTGCCCTGGCTGCGCTGAGCCGGTCACCCGGCGCGCGCCGGGCCGACGCCGGACGGGCCCCCTCCCCCCACGGGACGGGGCCCGTTCCCGTGAAAGCGTCGGTCAGCTCGGGCCGGCGAGCCGGCGGCGCGCCTTCTCCCGGACCCCCTCCGGCAGGTCCGGCGCGTCGAGCAGCCGGGGCAGCAGCTCCGGCTCCAGGCTCAGGGCCCGGAACACCTCGCCGATCGTCACCCCGTGCGCGGGCCGCTCCACCACCTCGACCGGGTCACCCGCGCCGACCTCGCCCTCGCGCAGCACCCGCAGGTACGCCCCCGGCGTCGCCCGCACCGTGAACCGTCTGATCAGGTCGGGCACGCCCCAGAAGCCGGCGAAGGTGGTGCACGGGGTGCGCGGCTTGGTCACCTGGAGCAGGGCCGACCCGACCGCCCACTGCTCGCCGATCACGGCGCCCGTCACGTCCACCGCGTACGTGGTCAGGTTCTCCCCGAAGCCGCCGGGGCGGATGCCCCGGCCGATCTCCCCCGCCCACCAGGACGCGTCCTCCTCGGCGTACGCGTAGACCGCCTGCTCCGGACCGCCGTGGTGGGCGCGTTCGCCGATGAAGTCGCCGGCCACCCCGTCCGCGCGCAGCAGCACCGGGCCGTCGACCGGCCGCTTGTCGATGCCGCTGCGGCCGCTCGCGTCGCCCGCCCATTCCGCCTCGGTCACGACGCCGATGTTCACCGAAGCCAGCCTGCCCGTCATGGCGGTCAGCCTAGCCCGCGCGGACGCCCCCGACGCACCCGCGGAATGGCCCCCGTCGACGCCGGGGCGTCGACGGGGGCCGCACGTTCCTGGCGCGGGGGTCAGCCCTTGACGGCCCCGGCCACCAGCCCGGAGACCATCCGCCGCTGCACCAGCAGGAAGAAGACGATCACCGGCAGGGTGAACAGCGTGGAGGCGGCCATCACCGGACCCCAGGCCGTGTCGTCGCGGCCGAAGAAGAACGTCATCGCGACCGGGAGGGTGTAGCTGTCCTGGTCGTTGATGAAGGTCAGCGCGAAGATCAGCTCGTTCCAGGCGGTGATGAACGAGAAGATGCTGGTGGCCACGAGTCCGGGCGCCACCAGCGGGAAGAGGACCTTCCGGAAGGTCTGCGCTCGGCTGGCCCCGTCGATGGCGGCGGCCTCCTCCAGTTCCTTGGGCACGGCGGCGACGAAGCCGCGCAGCATCCAGACCGCGAACGGCAGCGAGAAGCCGAGGTAGGTGAGGATGAGGCTGGGCAGGGTGTTGTAGAGCCCGAGCCGCTGGATCATCAGGAACAGCGGGATGACCAGCGCCTCCAGCGGGATCATCTGCACCACCAGCAGCATGATCAGGAAGGTGGTCCGCAGCTTGAACCGGAACCGGGCCACCGCGGTGGCGGCCAGCAGCGCGACGAGCCCGCTGAGCACCACGGTGGAGACCGCGACCAGCGCGCTGTTGAGGAAGAAATCGGCGAAGGTGACGCCCGGGATCAGGTTCCCGGTGAGGATCTGCCGGTAGTGCTCCAGGGTCGGCTCGGTGGGCACCGGCCGGGGGGTGGACGAGAAGATCTCCGAGCTCGGCTTCAGCGAGGTCGCGATCATCCAGTAGACCGGGAACGCGGCGAAGAGCGCCACCAGCAGCCCCGCGCCGTTGAGGGCGAGGCGCTTCACGCCTGCGCCGCCGCCACGTCGCGTCACGCGTCCTCCTCCTGCTTGAGCACCATGCGGACGTAGAGGCCGGTCACCACCAGCAGGATCAGGGTGAGGATCACCGCGATCGCGGCGCCGAGACCGTACTTGGGCGGGGGCGAGAACGCCTCCGCGTACGAGTAGATGGAGAGCATGAAGGTCGGCCGGTCCTGCGTGCCGCCCGCCAGCACGAACTGCTGGGTGAAGACCTTGAAGTCCCAGATCGTGGAGAGCACGATCAGGATCCCGAAGACCGGCCGCAGCAGCGGGAAGGTGATCTTCCAGAACACCTTCCACGGCCCGGCCCCGTCGACCCGGGCCGCCTCGTGCAGCTCGCTCGGCACGCTCTTCAGGCCGGCCAGCACGCTGACCGCGATGAACGGGAACGAGTGCCAGACGACCACCAGGGTCAGGATCGAGAAGAACAGCAGGGGCGAGTTGAACCAGCCGTAGCCGGTCCAGTCGCTGCGCCCGAAGAGGCTCTGCGACAGCCCGTCGGGCAGCGCGTTGAACAGCCAGGTGACCAGGCCACTGGTGTCGTCGAAGATCCATTTCCAGACGATCGTGCCGGTCAGCGCCGGGGTGGCCCAGGCGAGCATCACGCAGCTGGCCACGAAGGCGGCCATCCGCTTGCCGAGCCGGTTGAGCAGCAGCCCGACCAGGGTGCCCAGGACCATCGTGAGCGCGACGTTCGCCACGGCGAAGAGGACGGTGTTGCGCAGCACCGTCAGGAAGAACGGATCGCTGAGGATCTCGGCGTAGTTGCCGAGGCCCACCCACGGCCACTCGCGGTCGCCGCGCAACTGTCGGACGTTGTTGAGCTGGTGGAAGGACATCACCACCACCTGGCCGAGCGGCCAGAGCAGCAGGACGCAGATGATCACCAGACAGGGCAGGAGCAGCAGGTAGGGCAGGCGGTCCACCCGGCGACGCCGCCGCGCGGGGGTCTCCCGCGCGGCGGCCGTCTCCGGCGCCTCGGTCAGCGTGGTCACTTGGCGTTGAGGATGCTTTCCATCTCCGCGGCCGCGTCGGCGGTAGCCTTCTCGACCGTCTTCTGACCCTTCATGACCGAGCTGTTCATCGCCTGGGTCACCGTCTTGGTCCGGCTGACCTCCACCCACTTGGGGGTGAGCGGCGTGAGCTTGGTGTTCTGCATCGTGGTGGCGAACGCCGCCATGACCTTGTCGCTGGCGTACTTGTCGCCACCGACCAGGTCCTTGTAGACCGGGAAGAAGCCGAGGCTGTCGGCGAAGGCCTGGTCGTTCTTCTTGTTCAGCAGCACGGTCAGGTAGTCCCAGGCGAGGTCCTGCCGCTCGCTGTCCTTCCAGATCGCGACGTCGGAACCGCCGGCGAAGCCGGGCGCCGCCTTGCCGTCGGGGCCGGGGATCGGGAACGTGCCCCAGACCTTCTCGATCTCCGGGTTGTCCTTCTTGATGGCGCCCTGCTGCCAGCTGCCGCCGAAGGCCATCGCCGCCTTGCCGGTGGCGAACTGGGTCCGGGCGTCGATCTCGTTCCAGCCCGCGGCGGCCGGCGGGGCCACCTTGTGCACGGTCACGAGGTCGGTCCAGAACTTGACGGCCTTCTGCGCCTCGGGCGTGTTGTAGCCGGACTTCCAGGAGTCGCCCTGCTTCGTCGCGATCTCCGCGCCCGCGCCCCAGAGGAACGAGTAGAAGGGCAGCTCGGAGTTGCCGGGCAGCGCGATGCCGTAGGTGTTCGGCTTCTTGGCCTGCACGGCCTTGGCGGCGGAGACCAGCTCCTCCCAGTTCGTCGGCGGCTTCACGCCCGCCTCGGCGAACCAGTCGGTGCGGTAGTAGATCCCACGGACGCCGGCGTACCACGGCACGCCGTACTGCTTGCCGTCGAGCTGGGCGTTCTTGACCAGGTCGGGGAGGATGTCCTTGCCCTCGGACCAGCCGTTCATCCGGTCGGTCACGTCGGCCAGCGCCTCCTGCGCCGCCCAGCCCTGGGTCTCGGTGTTGCCCAGTTCGGTGATGTCCGGTCCCTCGCCGCCGGCGAGGGCGGCCTGGAACTTCTTCGGCGCCTCGAGCCAGGGGATGTACTGGACCACCACGTCCGTGTCCGGGTGCTTCTGCCGGAACTCGGTCTCGACGCCGTCGAGGAACTTGGTCTGCGCCTCGCTGCCCTCGCCCATCATCCAGACCGTGAGCTTGCTGTTGTCGGCGGCCTTGTCGTCATCGGAGCCACCGCAACCGGCCAGGACCATCGCGGCCGAGGCCACGACGGCGGTGACCGGGGCCAGCCGCTTCCACCTGTTCACGCCACATCTCCCTCGCGCCGCTTGGCACTAACCTTCTCCGCCGCACCTTAGTAGGAAAAATTCCTTTACGACAGTGGGCGGTCCGCGGAAGAGAGGCGACGGTACCGCAGCGAACGGACCGTTGCGCGGGTCCGGTGCCGGGACGAAACCGGGCGCACCGAGACGATCGGGGCGGACGCGAAACGGGCGCCCGACCTGTGCGGTCGGACGCCCGTCGAGCGGTACGGGGATTACCGGTGGGTGACGCTGCGGCGACGACCCACACCGGCGACCAGCGCCACAGCGATCGCCGCCAGCACGATCTGGACCAGCAGCTCGCCCCAGTCGATGCCCGCGGTCTCGGTGGCGATACCCATCGCCCGAGCCAGCACGGTGCCCAGCAGCGCGGCGCCGACACCGATCAGCATGTGCAGCCACATCGGCATGTTCTGGCGCCCCGGCACGAGCAGGCGACCCAGAGCGCCGACAATGAGACCAACGATGAGCGCAGTGACGATGCCCCAAACGGTGAGCTCCATGTCGCCCTCCTCAAGAAGAATCAGTTCCACGGTCTGTGGTGTTCCTGTCGTGACCGCTAAGTTCCCGACCCGTCAAAAATCCAAACCGACTTTCCGGGGCACCGTTCCGACCCGCGCCCAGACCGGACTTCCGGCCCACCCGGAACGCCTCCCGCACCGGTGCCCGGCGCGGCGGGGCCGCGCGGACCGACGCCCGGGGCCTCGTCCGCGAGATCCCGGGCGGACGCGAAACGGGCGCCCGACCTGTGCGGTCGGACGCCCGTCGAGCGGTACGGGGATTACCGGTGGGTGACGCTGCGGCGACGACCCACACCGGCGACCAGCGCCACAGCGATCGCCGCCAGCACGATCTGGACCAGCAGCTCGCCCCAGTCGATGCCCGCGGTCTCGGTGGCGATACCCATCGCCCGAGCCAGCACGGTGCCCAGCAGCGCGGCGCCGACACCGATCAGCATGTGCAGCCACATCGGCATGTTCTGGCGCCCCGGCACGAGCAGGCGACCCAGAGCGCCGACAATGAGACCAACGATGAGCGCAGTGACGATGCCCCAAACGGTGAGCTCCACGTCGCCCTCCTTCTCTAAAAGATTCAGTACCACGGTCTGTGGTGTTCCTGTCGTGACCGCTAAGTTCCCGACCCGCCGAAAACCCAAACCGCTTCGACCGACGAGGGCGACGTCGTACATCAATGGCGCATCGCGCGGCGATTGCGCTCGCGCGGCCGTCCGCGCAGGTGGCGCCCTTCCGTCCGGCGGGCGGAACCCGGGGGCGGCGGGGCCGAAAAAAACCTTCGACGCGAACGGCCGGCGCCCCGGTCGGGCGGGACCACCGAGGGGTCCGCAGCCCGGCCGGGGCGCCGGCCGTCGTCATCCGCCGGACGGACCGGCGGCGCGTTACTTCTTGCCGGGGGCCTTGGCGTCTCCGGAGTCGGAGGAGAGCGCGGCGATGAAGGCCTCCTGGGGAACCTCCACCCGGCCCACCATCTTCATCCGCTTCTTGCCCTCCTTCTGCTTCTCCAGCAGCTTGCGCTTACGGCTGATGTCACCGCCGTAGCACTTGGCGAGCACGTCCTTGCGGATCGCCCGGATGGTCTCCCGGGCGATGACCCGGCTGCCGATCGCCGCCTGGATCGGCACCTCGAACTGCTGGCGCGGGATCAGGTTGCGCAGCTTCGCCGCGATCGTGACGCCGTAGTTGTACGCCTTGTCCTTGTGCACGATGGCGCTGAACGCGTCCACCGGCTCACCGTGCAGCAGGATGTCGACCTTCACCAGGTCGGACGCCTGCTCGCCGGAGGGCTCGTAGTCCAGCGAGGCGTAGCCCTTGGTGCGGCTCTTCAACTGGTCGAAGAAGTCGAAGATGATCTCCGCGAGGGGCAGCGTGTAGCGCAGTTCCACCCGGTCGGCGGAGAGGTAGTCCATGCCGAGCAGGCTGCCCCGGCGGCCCTGACAGAGCTCCATCACCGCGCCGACGTAGTCGTTCGGGGTGAGCACCGTGGCGCGCACGACCGGCTCGTAGACCTCGGCGATCTTGCCCGTGGGGTACTCGCTCGGGTTCGTCACGACGATCTCCTGGCCGTCCTCGGTGATGGCCCGGTAGACCACGTTCGGGGCGGTGGAGATGAGGTCGAGGTTGTACTCCCGCTCCAGCCGCTCCCGGATGATCTCCAGGTGCAGCAGGCCGAGGAAGCCGCACCGGAAGCCGAAGCCGAGCGCGCCCGACGTCTCCGGCTCGTAGTCGAGCGCGGCGTCGTTGAGCTTGAGCTTGTCCAGCGCCTCGCGCAGGTTGGGATAGTCGGAGCCGTCGATCGGGTAGAGGCCCGAGTAGACCATCGGCTTCGGGTCCTTGTAGCCGCCCAGGGCCTCCGTCGCCGGCCGGGAGTTGATGGTGATCGTGTCACCGACCCGGGACTGGCGGACGTCCTTCACGCCGGTGATCAGGTAACCGACCTCGCCGACGCCGAGCGCGTCGGCCTTCACCATCTCCGGCGAGATGACGCCGATCTCCAGCAACTCGTGTACGGCGGCGGTGGACATCATCTTGATCCGGTCGCGGGCGCTGATCCGCCCGTCGATGACCCGGACGTAGGTGACCACGCCCCGGTAGACGTCGTAGACCGAGTCGAAGATCATGGCGCGGGCGGGCGCCTCCGCGTTGCCGACCGGCGGCTTGAACTGCCGGACGATCTCGTCGAGCAGGTACGGCACGCCCTCGCCGGTCTTGCCGGAGACCCTGATGCAGTCCGCCGGGTCGCCGCCGATGAGGTGCGCCAGCTCCTCGGCGTACTTCTCCGGCTGGGCGGCCGGCAGGTCGATCTTGTTGAGCACCGGAATGACGTGCAGGTCGTTCTCGAGCGCCAGGTAGAGGTTCGCCAGGGTCTGCGCCTCGATGCCCTGCGCGGCGTCGACCAGCAGGATCGCGCCCTCGCAGGCGGCCAGCGACCGGGACACCTCGTAGGTGAAGTCGACGTGGCCCGGGGTGTCGATCATGTTGAGCACGGCGGTCTCGCCGGCCCGGTCGCCCTCCCGGATGGTCCAGGGCATCCGGACGGCCTGGCTCTTGATCGTGATGCCGCGCTCGCGCTCGATGTCCATCCGGTCGAGGTACTGCGCACGCATCTGCCGGGGGTCGACCACGCCGGTGAGCTGCAACATCCGGTCGGCCAGGGTCGACTTCCCGTGGTCGATGTGGGCGATGATGCAGAAGTTCCGGATGCGCGCCGGGTCGGTGGCACCAGGAGCGTTCGCGCCGGAATCGAGCGTCGGTGGCACAGCGGTCCGTTCTGGTCGGCTGACGTGAGCGGGCCGGCACGACGCCGGCCCCCTCTATGCTCCCACGTCGCCGCCGCGCGTCCGCTGCGCGGGCGATCCCCGCCGCCGGGACCACCCCGCGAGCGCCGTCCTATCCCGCGTCGCGCCGACCGCCGGAGGCCCGGCCGGGCTCACTCGGCGGGGGGCTCGACGAAGAGGGCGGCGAGCTTCGGCAGCCGCCGCTTCGCCTCCTCCTCGTCGTCGAAGTCCCAGAAGTCGTTGAGGTCGGGCACCGGCGCCGGCTCCCGGTCCGCCGGCAGCTCGGCGGCGGTGGCCCGGCGGTAGGCGTCCCACGGCACCGCCAGCATCTCCGCGGCCGAGAACTCCTCCCCGCTCAGCGAGGCCGCCCTGACCTGCGGCAGCCCGGCCAGCGAGTCCGGGTCGGCGACGGCGCGCGCGAAGATCTCACGGCCCTGGGTCATCAACCAGCCCCGGAAGTGGTGGAAGCCCTCGTCGGACACGCCGCCGTTGATCAGGTAGGCGGCGCCCCAGAGGTCGACCTTGTGCGAGGCGGACAGCACCCGTGTCTGGTGGCGGGCGTACCCGACGATGTCCTCCGGGTCGCGCTCGGCGAGCAGGGCGACGGCCCGCGCGGCGACCGCGTGCGGCTCTCCCCCGCCGCCGGCCCGGGCCCGGTCGATCAACTGCCAGAAGTCGTCGGTCCTCATGGCCTGGCAGTCTGGCAGACCGGGCCGCCGCCCCGCCCCGCCCCGGAGCACCCCGGCGGGTCGCGGGCACCGGGCGTCGTGGCGGGCCGCCCGGCAGCATGGTGGGCGTGACCCCGACGTCCCCGCCTCCCGTGCCGTACCACGCGACCGCCCGCCGGCCGGAGTGGGCGACGCTGCCGGCGACGCTGCGCGCCGCCATCGGTGACCGGCTCGGCGCGCCCGTGGTCGCGGCCCGCGTCGCCGGCGCCGGCTTCACCCGCGGCTTCGCCGCCGTGCTCCGCACCGCCGCCGGGGGCCGGGCCTTCGTCAAGGCCGCGGCCACCGCCGAGCAACCGCGACTGGTCGACTGGTACGCCCGGGAGGCCGCGATCCTCGACCGGCTCCCCGCCGGGCTGCGGGTGCCCCGCCCCCGGTGGACGCTGTACGAGGCCGGCTGGTTCGCGCTCTGCCTGGACGCCGTCGACGGGCACACGCCCCGGCTGCCCTGGGCCCCGGCCGAGCTGACCGCGACCCTGTCCGGGTACGCCGACGTGGTCGCCGCGCTGGCCGACCCCCCGGCCGAACTGCTCGGGCTCGGGCTGCCCCACCTCGCCGACCTGGCCCGCGACGACATCCTCTGGTGGGGCGAGGTGGCCGCCGGCCGGGAGCCGGCACCGTCGCTACCCGCGCCGGCCCGGGACCACCTGCCCGACCTGGTCGCGCTGGAGTCCCGCCTCCCGGCGTACGCCGCCGGCGCGACCGGCCTGATCCACGGCGACCTGCGGCTGGACAACGTGCTCGTCGACGGGGCGGGGCGGGCCTGGTTCTGCGACTGGACGTGGCTCTGCCGGGGGCCGGCCTGGTTCGACCTGGCGACCCTGCTGCTCACCGCGTACGCCGACGGCCTGGACGCCGACGCCCTCTTCGCCCGCCACCCGGCGGCGGCCGGCGCGCCCCCCGACGCGCTGGACGCCACCCTCGCCGCCCTCTCCGGCTACTTCCTCACCACCGCCGCCTCGACGCCCGGGACCGCGTCGCCGCACCTCCCGGCGCATCAGCGGTGGAGCGGCGAGCAGTCACTCGGCTGGCTCGCCCGCCGGCAGGGCTGGACCTGACCGGACGCCCGTCAGCCGGCGGGGCCCGCCGGGCCTGCTCCCGGCCGCGCGTGGGGCGGTCGCGTGGGGGCGCACCGGGCCGGTTGCCGGGCCGTGGGGCGCGGCGTCCACCAGGGCGGGGACCGAGCCGTTTTGGCTCGTCCCGGGCGACCTGGTAACCTGGCTCTTCGCGCAGCGATGACGCATGCTCGTCGCGCGCGGAAGCAGACCAACCCGAGCTATCAAGACGAGGCTGTCGCGTGGCGAACATCAAGTCCCAGATCAAGCGCAACCGGCAGAACGAGAAGCGCCGGCTGCGTAACAAGTCGGTCAAGTCGTCGCTGAAGACCGCCGTCCGGAAGTTCAACGAGGCTGCTGAGGCCGGTGACGTCGAGAAGGCCACCATCCTCATGCGCGACGCCTCGCGCAAGCTGGACAAGGCGGTCAGCAAGGGCGTGATCCACTCGAACCAGGCCGCGAACCGCAAGTCCGCGATCGCCAAGCGCGTGGTGTCGCTCTCCGCCTGACGAGGCGACCTCAGACCTGACCGGAAGCCCCGGGCACTTCCCGGGGCTTCCGGCTGTCTGTCGTTGACGTTCCGCACCATCACCCGGCCAGGGTCCCCTCCGCCGGGCTTTCGTCGTCGCCCAGCCGCCGTCCAGGTCAGCGATCGGCGGCCGACGGCCGGTTGTTGACGGGCCGGTTGTCGGCGGTCGGTTGTCGGCGGTCGGGAGGATCGTCAGGCCAGCGGATCAAGGCGGGTGGGCTGCGGCCCGAGCCCGGCGTCCCGCTCCCCCGCGCCGTGGCGCGGATCCTGGTGCCCCTGCCGGTCGCGTCCGGCCCGGGCGGCGCGCGGCGCCGGCGACGCCGTGACGACGACGCCCGGCACGCTGTGCCTGACCCAGTCGACCCTGGCCCGCCCGACCACGGGCTCCATCTGCTGGCGGAAGCGGTCCCGCTCCTGCTCGGGCACGAGGGCGGCGGAGCGGACCACCATCGCGGCCACCATGTCGTTGAGCTTCACCATCGCGGCCACCGTGGCGGGCAGGATGACCACCGCCCACCAGGTGACCAGCTCGGCGAGGGCGAGCAGCGCGGCGAGCGCGACGGCGCCCTCGAAGAAGAGGAAGCAGAGCACCCCGCCCGGGTTGACGAAGCGCAGCCCGAGGAGGCGCGCGTAGAGCGGACGGTAGCGCTCCTCGTCGGCGGGGATCGTGGCCCACGAGCCGCGGGGTGCTCCGCTCACCGGGCGCCACCCTGCCGGGCGGCGGCGACCGAGAAGACGGCCCGCTCCAGCGCGTACGCGCGGTCGTCGGAGCCGCCCTTGACGGCCGCGTTGCACTCCGCCGCGGCCCGCATCGCCTGGACCAACCCCTCGGGCGTCCAGCCACGGGCCCGCTGCTGCGCGGACCTGATCTTCCACGCCGGCATGCCCAGGGTGCCCGCCAACTGGTAGGGGTCGCCCCGACCGGCGGACGCGACCCGGGCCACGGTGCGGACGCCGTCGGCGATCGCGTCGGCGATCGGCACCGGGTCCACCCCCACGTGCAGCGCCCAGCGCAGCGCCTCCAGCGCCCCCGGCACGTCGCCCACCATGACGGCGTCGGCGACGGTGAAGCCGGTCACCTCGACCCGCCCCCGGTAGTAGCGGGAGACCGTGTCGGCGCCGATCCGGCCGTCGGTGTCGGCCATCAGCTGGGAGCAGGCGGCGGCCAGCTCGCGCAGGTCGTTGCCGACCGCCGCGATGAGCGCCTCGGCGGCGTCGTCGGTGCACTTCCCGCCGGCCCGGCGGATCTCGTCCCGGACGAAGGCCACCCGGTCGCGGTGCCCCTTGAGCTTGGCCGCCGGCACCACCGTCGCGCCGGCCGCCTTCAGCCCGTCGGCGAACGCCTTGCCCTTGGCCGCGCCGAGGTGCAGCACGATCAGCTGCACGTCCGGGTCGGGATTCTTCGCGTACGCCAGCAGGGCCGCCACCAGGTCCTTGCGGGCGTCCTGGCCGGCCCGGAGCACCAGCACCCGCCGCCCGCCGAACAGGGAGGGGCTGAGCATCTCGGCGATCTCGCCGACGACGAGGGCGCCGGCCTGGTATTCGCGGACGTCCACGTCGGGATCGACGCTGCGGGCCTTCGCGACGGCTTCGGTGACCGCGCGCGTGGCGAGCAGCTCCTCGTCGCCGAGGACGAGCAGAATAGGAGCGAGGCTGGCGGCGGTCACGCCGCCCATATTCGCACGGCCGACGGCCGGATCCAGTCTGCTCATCGGCACTCCGGCTGCGGAGCCCGCACTCAGTGCAAATCCAGACATTTACCTCAGTCCACCACTAAAGCCGATAATCGGTATCGATTTCTACGGTTGTCGGCCCGGTGGCGTACCGCGCGTCACCACCCCGAGACCTTCCCGGCCGAGCACCGCCGCCACGTCCCCCTCCGTGTCGGTACGCAGCACCCGCGCCCCGCCCCGGGCCAGCCGCCCGAGCACCGCCGGACTGGGATGGCCGTAGGTGTTGCCCGCCCCCACCGGCACCAGGGCGATCCGGGGGCGGACCGCGTCCAGGAAGGCCGGATCCTGGTAGGCCGACCCGTGGTGTGCGACCTTCAGCACCTCGGCCCGCAGCCCGCCGGGCGCCGTGTCGTCCAGCAGCGCCCGCTGCTCCTCGGTCTCGGCGTCCCCGGCGAGCAGGACCCGTACGCCGGAGACGGTGGCGAGCAGCATCAACGAGTTGTTGTTGGGATCCGACCGGGTGCCGCGCAACGGATGGGGCGGGCCGATGACGGTGAACTCGACCCCACCCTCCCGGTACCGCCAGCCGGCCCCGCCCGCCACCACGTCGACGGAGTGCGCCGCGGCCTCGGTGCGGACCAGCTCCCGCCCGGCGGCGGGCTCCGGCCACTGCGGGGTGAGCACCGCGCCCACCGGTCGGCCCCGGAACACGCCCGCGACGCCGCCGGTGTGGTCGACGTGGAAGTGGCTGACCACCAGCAGCGCCACCTCACGTACGCCCAGCCGGCGCAGGCAGCCGTCCGCCGCCCCCGGGTCCGGCCCGGCGTCGACCACCACCGCCCGGCCGGCCGCCACCGGCAGCACCACCGTGTCGCCCTGGCCGACCGCGCAGGCGGCGACCACCCAGCCCGCCGGGGGCCAGCCGGGGGCGGCCAGCCGTACCGGCAGCGTGCCGGCCACCACGGCGACGACGACCACCGCCACCAGCCGGCGGACCACCGGGTGCCGGGTGGCGACCAGCAGCGCGACGGTCAGCCCGGCCAGCAGCAGGGCCCCCGTCACCCCGCCCGGCCACGGCAGCGTGCCCGCCGGCAGCCGCGCGCCGTGCCGCGCCACCGTGACCAGCCACCAGGCCGGCCAGCTCGCCAGCCACGCGACGAACTCCGCCCCGGCCGGCCACGCGGGCGACACCGCCGCCGCCAGCACGCCGAGCACCGTGGCGGGCGCGATGGCCGGCACCGCGAGCAGGTTCGCCGGCACGGCGACCAGGCTCACCGTGCCCGAGATCCCGGCCACCACCGGGGCGCAGGCGAGCTGCGCGGCCGCCGGCACGGCCAGCGCCTCGGCGAGCCCGGCCGGCACCCCACGGCGACGCAGCCCGTCGCGCCACCTCGGCGCGAGCAGCAGCAGACCACCGGTGGCCAGTACGGAGAGCGCGAAGCCGGCGTCGCCGGCCAGCTCCGGGTCGACCAGCACCAGCGCGGCCACCCCGGCGGAGAGGGCGGGCAGCGCCGCGCGGGGACGCCCGGCCGCCAACGCGGCCAGCCCGATGGCGCCCATGGTGGCGGCCCGCACCACGCTCGGCGAGGGGCGGACCAGGACGACGAAGCCCACCAGGGCCAGCCCGCAGAGTCCGGCGGCCAGCCAGGGCCCGGCCCGCGCCCAGCGGGCCAGCAGCAGCACCGCGCCGACGACGATGGCCACGTTGGAGCCGGAGACCGCGTTCAGGTGCGTCATGCCGGTGGCGAGGAAGTCCTCCTCCACGGTGGGCGGCAGCCGGCTCGTGTCGCCGACCACCAGGCCGGGCAGCAGCCCACCCTGCTCGTCGGGGAGCGGCGCGCAGGCGCGTTGCAGACCGGCACGCAGCGACCCGGCGGCCCGCTGCGGCGACGGGGCGGCCCCGTGCGGCACCGGCGGCCCGGCCGCGCTCAGCACCGCCGCGGTCAGGTCGCCGCCACGCGGTGCGGCCAGCCGCCCTTCGGCGGTGAGCCGCTGCCCGGGCAACAGACCTCTCCAGCCGGGATCGGTGGCGAGGACCAGCACGCGGGCCGGCGCCGCGACCCGCCGCCCGTCCGGCCCGGTGAACCGGGTCAGCTCGGCCGGCACGAGCAGGGTGGCCGGGCGCCCGGCGACGCCGCGTACGGGCCGGGGATCGTCGCGGACGACCAGTTCGGCGGTGACGACCGCCCGCTCCTCGACCAGGGCCCGGACCGGCCCGGCGTCGCGGACGGACAGCCGCGCCGCGGTCGCCGACGCGCCGCAGACCACGCCGAGCAGCACGGCGACGGCGATCCAGCCGTACCGCCGGGTCGGGGCGGACGGCCGCCCGAGGACGCCGGCCAGGTGCAGCCCGCCCGCCCCTGCGGCTCCGGCGGCCACCGCGGCCACCAGCAGGGTCGCGCCGGCGGTCAGGTGCAGCCCGGCCAGCGCGGCGAGCCAGGTGGCCACCGCCAGGCCGGCCAGCCGCAGGTCGAGGGCCGCCGCGATCCGCTCGCCCCGACCGTCGACGCCGGACGCCCCGGGCCCGGAGGGGCTGAGCCCGCTGCCCGTCGTCACACCGTCACCAGGTCCTTGAGCTGCTCGTAGCGGGCGTCGCCGATGCCGTCGACCTGGCGCAGGTCACCGACCGAGCGGAAGCCGCCCTGCTGGTCGCGGTGGGTGAGGATGCGCTGGGCGAGCACCGGGCCGACGCCCGGCAGCGCGTCGAGCTGCGCGAGCGTCGCGGTGTTGAGGTTGAGCCGGCCACCCGCGCCGGGCGCCCCCGGCGCGCCGCCGGCAGCCGCCCCGGGCGGGGGCGCCGCGCCCGGTGGCGCCGCGACGCCGACCAGGATCAGCTCCCCGTCGGCGACCTTGCGGGCCGGGTTGAGCAGGGCCACGTCCACTCCGGGCAGCGCCCCGCCGGCCGCCTCCACGGCGTCGGCGACCCGCGCCCCGGCCGGCACCCGGACCAGCCCGGGCCGGCGCACCTTCCCGGCGACCGCGACCACCAGCTCGCCGGCCGGGGTGGCAGCCGGTTCCGCGAGGCCGGTCACCGCCGGCCCGGACCCCTCGGCGGTGGCGACCGGGCGGACCGGCTCGGCCTGCGGCCGGGACCGCCAGGCCCAGAAGCCGGCCCCGAGCACCACCAGGACGGCGACGGCGGCCAGCGCCCGCACCCCCCGCCGCCCGGGGTCGAACGCCCCCGGCCCCGGCAACCGGGACGCCACACCAGCCTCGGGGGCGCGGATCGGCGGGTCGGGTTCCGGCAGCCCCGCCGCGCCGGCGCGGGACGAAGCCGGTGAGCGGGGCGGCGACGGGATCGGCTCCGACACCCCGATCAGGCCCGAATGGTCGACGGACAACCCGACGGGTGCGCCGGGCCATCCCCCGGGATCGGCTGACCCGCCCGGGTGCGCCCGCGAAGCGGCCGACGGCCTGCCCGTCACCAGCCGGCGCAGTCGTTCCCGGACCACCGTCTCCTCGTCGTCTGACACGACGCGAGGCTAGGTCCGCGACGACGGGACGCGGGGCCGGTCGACGCCCGGCTGTGGACGACGGCGCCGCCTGTGGACAACCGCCTGATCAAGCGACCGATGTGCTAGGCGGCGAATAACCGCAGGTCAGTGCGCCTCCGGGTCCGGGCCGCACACGGACCGTCCGCCGTCGACCGGCAGAGTCACCCCAGGCCGACTCTCCCTCGCCCGTCGGCCCGTTACCGCCCCGCCCGGTGGGGCGGCTGGCCGGTGACCGAGGGCCGGCGGTGCACGACGACGCAGGCCAGGCCGGGCCCGGCGTGCGCGGCGACCACCGCGCCGGCCTCCGAGACGTACGAGTCGTGCAGGCGGTCGCCCAACCGGGCCTTCAACGTCTCCAGCAGCGCCTCGGCCCGCTGCGGCGCGGCGAGGTGGTGCACGGCCAGGTCGACCTCGGCGTCGCCGGCGGCCTCGACGGCCAGGTCGACCAGTCGCGCCACGCCCCGGCTGGCGGTACGCACCTTGTCCTTGAGGACGATCGCGCCGTCCGGCATGTGCATGATCGGCTTGACCGACAGGGCGGTGCCGAGCAGCGCCTCGGCGGCGCCGATCCGGCCGCCCCGGCGGAGGAACTCCAGCGTGTCGACGTAGAACCAGATGCCGGTGCGGGCGATGGCGTCCGCCGCGGCGTCGCGTACCCCCGACAGGTCCCCGCCCCGCTCGGCGGCCGTGGCGGCGGCGACGGCGGGAAAGCCGAGGCCCATGCCGGTCGAACGGCTGTCGACCACCGCGACCCGGTCGTCGAACTCGGCGGCGGCCAGCCGGGCGGCCTCCACCGTGCCCGAGAGCTCGGCCGACAGGTGCACCGAGACGATCCCGTCGGCGCCCGCGTCGAACAGCTCCCGGTACGTCCGGGTGAACTGCTCCGGGGCGGGGCGCGAGGTGCTCACCGAGACGCGCCGGCCGCCGAGCGCCCGGGTGGCGTCGGCGGGGGTGGTCTCCACCCCCTCCAGCCCTTCGGCGCCGTTGAGCACGACGGCCAGCGGCACCACGGTCAGCCGGTGGGCGCGCAGCAGCTCGGGCGGGAGGTAGGCGGTGGAGTCGGTGACGACCGCGACGGGCATGCCCGGCACGCTAGCCGATGTCGTCGGGGAACGCCCGGGTCAGACGGCCTCGGTGGCCGGCACGGTGATCAGGCCGACGTTGTGGGCACGCAGGTGCCAGCCCCGGGTGTCGTCGTGGCGCAGCTCGGTCCAGTGGCAGTTCTGCAGCGAGCCGATGGTGCGCAGGACGGCGTGCTCCCAGCCGAGCAGGTGGCCGCAGCCCTGCCGGGCCGCGCCGCCGTGGGTGGCCACCACCACGGTGCCGCCGGGCACGGCTTCGGCGGCGTCGGACAGGGCCGCGCCGACCCGCTTGCCGAGGTCGTCGAGGGTCTCGATGCCGGCGCCCGGGTCCGGGTCGCCGGCCCGCCAGCGGGCGAACTCGGCGGGGTGGCGCTCGGCGGCCTCGGTGAGGGCCAGCCCCTGCCAGGACCCGAAGTGCCGCTCCCGCAGCCGCGGGTCGGTGCGCACCGGCAGCCCGGTCAGCGCGGCCAGCGCGCCGGCGGTGTCCGCCGCGCGGCTCAGGTCGCTGGCCACGATGGCGTCCGGCCGCAGCCCGGCCAGCAGGGGCGCGGCGCTGCGGGCCTGCTCGCGGCCGAGGTCGTTCAGCGGCACGTCGGTCTGCCCCTGGACCCGGCTGGCGGCGTTCCAGTCGGTGTTGCCGTGCCGCCAGATGATCAGGCGGGTCATTCCGCGGCGGTGGAGCCGGTGCCGGACTCGGCGTCGACGAGGTCCCGGTCGACGAACGGGATCGTCGGGCAGTCCTTCCACAGCCTGTCGAGGGCGTAGAACTCGCGCTCCTCGGTGTGCTGGACGTGCACCACGATGTCGACGTAGTCGAGCAGCACCCACCGGCCGCCCCGCTCGCCCTCGCGCCGGACCGGCTTGGCCTTCTCCGGCAGCTCGAGCAGCCGCTCCTCGATGGCATCGACGATGGCAAGCACCTGACGCTCGTTGGGAGCCGCGGCGAGCAGGAACGCGTCGGTGATGGCGAGCTGGTCGCCCACGTCGATGATGACGATGTCCTGCGCCTTCTTGTCGGCCGCGGCCTGGGCGGCGGCGATGGCCAACTCGTGGGCGCGTTCGGAAATTGTCACCGTTCTCCTTCGATCAACCGTGCGATCCTCCAAGCGTCTCACACCCGGCGGAATCCCGACTCGTCAGTTCTGGCGCGTTACCCGCCCGAACCGCCCCATACCGGGCCGAATCACGACTGGTAGAGGCGCCGCTTGGCGATGTACTGCACCACACCGTCCGGCACCAGGTACCAGACCGGCTCCCCCCGGGCGACCCGGGCGCGGCAGTCCGTGGACGAGATGGCCATGGCCGGGACCTGCACCAGGCTCACCGTGTCGGCCGGCAGGTGCGCGGCGGTCAGCGCGAAGCCCGGCCGGGTCACCCCGATGAAGTGGGCCAGCTCGAAGATCTCGTCCAGGTCCTTCCAGGAGAGGATGCGCTCCAGCGCGTCCGCCCCCGTGATGAAGAAGAGCTGCACCTTCGGGCCGTACTCCGCGTGCAGGTCGCGCAGGGTGTCGACGGTGTAGGTGGGCCCACCCCGGTCGATGTCGACCCGGCTGACCTGGAAGCGGGGGTTGGAGGCGGTGGCGATGACCGTCATCAGGTAGCGGTCCTCCGCCGGGCTGACCGGCTCGTCCGCCTTCTGCCACGGCTGACCGGTGGGGACGAAGACCACCTCGTCCAGCCCGAACCGGTCCGCCACCTCGCTGGCCGCGACGAGGTGCCCGTGGTGGATCGGATCGAAGGTGCCGCCCATGATGCCGACCCGCCGGATGTCTTCCTCCACCCCGCGATCCTAGGCCGGGCGGAACCGGCGGCCCCGGGGGGCCGCCGGACCGTCCCGCCCGGCGGACGGCGTCAGGCCGCCGCCGCGGCGACCGCCGTCCGGGCGACCAGGGCCCGCCGCAGGTCGTCGTCGGCGTCGGTCACCACCCGGCGCAGGCCGGGGGTGACGTCGTCGCGAGCCAGCAGCGCAGCGGCCGCCTCCCGGGTGGGCTGCGCCACGGCGTAGCGGGGGAAGGCCGACTTCGCGATCTGGTCCGCCACCCAGGGCGTACGCGACCGCGCGGCGGCCGGCATGTCGGCGAAGTACCGCTCGACGTAGCCGGCGGTCAGCTCGGCCTGCTCGGGCTGCCAGAAGCCCTCCGCGGTCGCCTCGACGAGCCGGTTGGACAGCTCGGTGTTCGACACGACGATCTCCCAGGCGGCCCACTTCGCGGCCGGGTCGGGCAGCGCCGCCCGGCAGCGGGCGGCCCGCTCGGCGCCGGCGGCGCTCGGGTCGGCCGCGGCCTCGGCGGCGATCTCCGCCTCGCCGGCCGCGCCGAGCACCACCAGCCGGAGCAGCAGCGACCAGCGCAGCTCGGCGTCGACCGCCAGCCCCGGCGGGACGTCCCGGCCCGCGAGCCAGCCGGCCAGCCGGTCCGCGTCGGTGCTGGCGGCGAGCCAGCCCCGGGCCGCCGCGAGCTGCAACGAGCCGCCGGCCGGGGCGCCGTCGAGCAGTTTCCGGCAGGCGGCGGCGACCTGCGCCAGGGCGGACTCGCGGGCCAACGGGTCGAGGTAGCGGTCGACCAGCGAGCGGCTGAGCGCGAGCACGTCCTCGGCGATGATCACCTCGGTCTCGGCGGGGAGGGCGGCGGCGATCAGGGCGACCAGGCCGGCGACCGGCCGCTCCCCGTCGATGGCGGCGTCCAGCGCCTCGCCCCAGAGCAACGCCCGGGCCAGCGGGTCGGCCAGGCCGGGCAGCACCAGCGGCACGGCGTCCGCCGACGCGGGGTCGAGCCGGATCTTGGCGAACGTCAGGTCGCCGTCGTTGGGCAGCAGCAGCCGGGCCGCCGGCTCGCCGGCCAGATCGGCGAGCACCGTCCGGCCGCCGTCGGCGTCCGGGTCGAGGTCGACCTCCGTCCGGACGACCGTGCCGTCGGCGGCGTACCGGCCGACGCCGATGCGGTGCGGGCGCAGCACCGGGTGCGACTCGGGGGCGCGCTGCCCGATCGCCACCTCGGTGTAGCGGCCGTCCGCGTCGACGGTGACCTCGGCGCGCAGCGTGTTGACCTGCGCCGAGCGCAGCCAGCGCTCCGCCCAGCCGGACAGGTCGCGCCCGCTGGCGGCGGCGAGGCTGCCGAGCAGGTCGGCCAGGGTGGCGTTGCCGAACCGGTGCTTCGCGAAGTGGGCGTTGAGGCCGGCGAGGAAGGCGTCGTCGCCGAGCCAGGCGACGAGCTGCCGCAGGACGCTGGCGCCCTTGGCGTACGAGATGCCGTCGAAGTTGAGCAGGCCCTCGGCGGCGTCGGCGACCTCCTCGGGCGCCACGGGGTGGGTGGAGGGGCGCTGGTCGGCCGCGTAGCCCCAGGCCTTGCGCCGCAGGGCGAAGGTCGTCCAGGCCCGGTCGAAGCGGGTCGCCCCGGCGGTCACCCGGGTGCCGAGGTACTCCGCGAAGGACTCGTTCAGCCACAGGTCGTCCCACCAGCGCATGGTGACCAGGTCGCCGAACCACATGTGCGCCATCTCGTGGGCGATGGTGGTGGCGCGATGCTCCCGCTCGGTGTCGGTGACCGCGGAGCGGAAGACGTAGTCGTCGCGGAAGGTTACGAGGCCCGGGTTCTCCATCGCGCCGGCGTTGAACTCCGGCACGAACGCCTGGTCGTACTTGCCGAACGGGTAGCGCTCGGCGAAGAGCTGGTGGAACCGGTCGAGGCACTGCCTGGTGACGGTGAGGATCTCCTCGGCGTCGGCGTCCAGGTGCTCGGCGAGAGAGCGCCGGCAGTAGAGGCCGAGCGGGATGCCGTCGTGCTCGTCGCGCCGGACGTGCCAGGGGCCGGCGATCAGCGAGACGAGGTACGTGGCCAGCGGCGCCGTCGGGGCGAACTCCCAGCGCCCGGGGCGCGGCGTGGCGGCGAGCAGGCCGTTGGCCGCGACGACCCAGTGCGGCGGGGCGGTGACCGACACGGTGACCGGGGCCTTCAAGTCGGGCTGGTCGAAGGCGGCGAAGAGGCGCTGCGCGTTGTCCAGGAAGGACATCGCGTAGAGGTAGGTCTCGCCGTCGGCGGGGTCGACGAAGCGGTGCATCCCCTCGCCGGTGTTCGAGTACGCCATCTCGGCGGCGACGGTGAGCGTGTTCTCCTCGGCCAGCCCGGTCAGCGGGAGCCGGTTGTCGTCCAGCGTGGACGGGTCGACGTCGCGGCCGTTGAGGCGTACCGCCAGCAGTTTCGCGGGCTGGACCTCGACGAAGGTCGCCGCGCCGGGGACCGCCCGGAAGCGGATGGTGACGTCGGAGCGGAACCGCTCGCCGTCGCCGGTCAGGTCGAGGTCCACCTGATATGACTCGACGGTGATCGCCGCGCCACGCGCGGTCGCCTCTACACGGGTCAGGCTCGGCATCCGCTTATCCTGCCCGATGGGGAACCGTACGTGTCTCCCCCATGACCCGTGGCACTGGAGGACTGAACGATGGCTACGCACCCCAAGGGTGACTTCGACCTCTCCCGGGCGGTCTGGCAGCGGGCCGAGGGCGACACGTCCGAGAGCGCCGTCGAGGTCGCCTTCGTCGACGACCTGATCGGGATGCGCAACTCCGCCGAGCCCGACGGCCCCGTCCTGGTCTTCACCCAGGCCGAGTGGGACGCCTTCGTCGCCGGCGCCCAGGACGGCGAGTTCGACCTGGACTGACGGCGACGCCCGTCCCGCGCGGACGCGCGCGGGACGGACTGCCCGTCGGTCAGCTGGCGGTGCAGGACAGGGGCGGGACGGCGTTGGTGCCGCTCCACGAGCCGAGGAAGCCGAAGGTCGTGGCGGCGCCCGCGCCGAGACTGCCGTTGTAGCTCACGTTGCGGGCGGTGACGGCGGATCCGCTGGTGGTGACCGTCGCGTTCCAGGCCTGGGTGACGGCCTGGCCGGAGGCCAGGGTCCACGTCACGGTCCAGCCGCTGATCGCCGAGTCTCCGGCGGTGACCCGGATCTCGCCCTGGAAGCCGCCCGGCCACTGGCCCACCACCCGGTAGTCGGCGGCGCACGCCTTGCCGCCGCCTGTCGGGGTGGGGGTCGGTGAGCCCGTCGGGGTGGCCGTGGGCGTGACCGTGGGCGTCGCCGTCGGCCCGCCGCCGAAGATCGTGGCCTCACTGGCGGTGGCCTTGATGCC
Source organism: Micromonospora sp. NPDC023633 (assembly GCF_040640035.1). Classification (NCBI taxonomy): domain Bacteria; kingdom Bacillati; phylum Actinomycetota; class Actinomycetes; order Micromonosporales; family Micromonosporaceae; genus Micromonospora; species Micromonospora sp. NPDC023633. Next base: position 54,083 of record NZ_JBFABB010000025.1, read on the forward strand.
GTTGGCGCCGTTGAAGATCCGCTGGCCCCAGGTGGTGAGCCGCGCGGGATCGAAGTCGGTGGCCATGTCCAGGATCGGGTCGGTGTTGCCGCTCCACGACCAGGCGAGGTAGCCCAGGCCACGCGCCTGCGCCTCGGCCAGGACCGTCTCGTGGTCGACCTCGTTGGCGTTGAACCGCCAGCCGAACTCGCCGATCACCAGCGGCCAGCCGTTGGCCTCGAACCGGTCCAGGTAGTCGGTGATCGCCGCACGCCTGCCCTGGCGCACGCCCGTGGGGTGCGCGGCGCGCTCGTGACGAGTGCGACGTACGGGTGCGCGGCCGGCCCGGCTCGGCAACCGTGCCAAGCTACTCGCGCCCGGACGGGCAACGCAATAGGGGACTGTCGATGCCGCGGGTCAGTCGCCGTCGCCCCAGCCCAGCCCGCCCGGCCCCGGGGCGTGGTGGAAGCCGGGATGATCGGCCACGTCGGCGCAGCGCTCGCCGTCCGGCCCGGACGCGCCGCAGAACAGCCGCTCGGCGCGCTGCCAGGCGTCGGCCGGCGACAGCGCCGACGCGCCCAGGGCCACCTCGGGGCGCAGCAGGCTCAGCGCCTCCGCGTAGCCGACGGCCAGCTCCCGGGCCGACGCCAGGTCGGGGGCGGTGAAGCCGAGGTGCACCGTGAAGAACCGGTCGGGCCGGGCCGAGCGGCGGGACGACGTGATCAACGACGTGCCGGCGACCTCCCGAGCCGTGCCGAGCGCCCCCAGCGCCTGCCGTTGCCGCCAGTACGCCGGCCTGTTGTCACGCATGCGTCCTCCCCGTGGCGATCGTGGGCGGGCCCCTCCTCCGGTGGACCGCCCGCGCTCCGTCGCGGGCTGCCGCCGGCGGGATGCCGGCGGCGGCCCGGCGGACCGCTCCCCCGAGACAACCAGCTTTCCGCGGCCCTGGGAGGGGCCAGCGGACGTGGTCGTCCGCTGGCCCCTCCCCCGCACGTTGCCGCCGCCGGCCGCGGGCCGGGCCCGCCCCGGGCCCGGGATTCAGCCGCGCCGGCCCGGGTAGACGCAGAGGCACGGACAGGACCCGGCCGGCAACGGCCGCCACCCCGGTCAGGAGGCCCGATGGCGACCATCCCGACGGAGCGCAGCCCGGACAGTTCGGTGGCGTTCCTGCGTGACGGCTACCGTTTCGTCGGTCGGCGCTGCGACCGGCACGGCACCGACATCTTCCAGGCCCGGCTGCTGCTGGAGCCCACCATCTGCCTGCGCGGCCGGCCGGCGGCGCAGCTCTTCTACGACACCGAGCGCTTCGTCCGGGCGGGCGCGATGCCGAAGCGGGCGCAGCGCACCCTGACCGGCCGCGCCGGCCTGCAGGGCCTCGACGGGGCGGAGCACGCCGACCGCAAGGCCATGTTCATGTCGATCATGACGCCGACCGCGGTCCGGCACCTCGCGCAGCTCTTCGACGACGAGTGGCGGGCCCGCGTACCGACCTGGGAGTCGGGCGCGCCGGTGGTGCTGTACGACGAGGTCGGCCGGATGCTGACCCGCGCGGTCTGCGCCTGGGCCGGCGTGCCGCTCGCGGACTCCGAGGTGGACCGGCGTACCGCCGAGCTACACGCGATGATCGAGGGGCCGGCGGCGCTCGGCCCCCGGCACTGGCGTGGCCGGTGGGGCCGCCGCCGGGGCGAACGCTGGGTCGGCCAGCTCGTCGACCGGGTGCGCGCCGGCACGCTCCCGGCCCCCGACGGCAGCGCGCTGCGGGTGATCGCCGAGCACCGGGACACCCACGGCCGGCTGCTCCCCCGCCGGATCGCCGCCGTCGAACTGCTCAACGTGCTGCGCCCCACGGTCGCCGTCGACCGCTTCGTCGTCTTCACCGCGCTGGCCCTGCACGACCACCCGGCCTGGCGGCAGCGGGTCCGCGAGAGCGACGAGGCCGCCGAGAACTTCGTGCAGGAGGTACGCCGCCACTACCCGTTCTTCCCGGTGGCCGCCGCCCGGGTCCGCCGCTCGTTCGACTGGCAGGGCTACCACTTCCCGCGCGGCCGGCGGGTGCTGCTCGACCTGTACGGCACCAACCACCACCGGGCGCTCTGGCCCGAACCGGAGCGGTTCCGGCCGGAGCGCTTCACCGGTTGGCGGGGCGACCCGTTCGCCCTCGTCCCGCAGGGCGGCGGCGAGCACCTGACCGGTCACCGCTGCGCCGGGGAGTGGATCACGATCGAGCTGATGAAGCGGGCGGTGACGAACCTGACCACGACGATGCGGTACGACGTGCCGCCGCAGGACCTGGCGCTGAGCCTGCGCCGGATGCCTGCGCTGCCACCGAGCGGGTTCGTGGTCACCAACGTCCGCCGCACGGCCTGAACACGGCACCGCCCCGGGGGACCTCGTTGGCCCCGGGGCGGTGCGGTCGTGGCGCGCTCAGGCCGGGTGCAGGACGGTACGCAGGCAGCCGTCCTCCTTCTTCTCGAACATCTCGTAGCCCCGCGCGCCCTGCTCCAGCGGCATCGGGTGGGTGGCCAGGTACCCGGGATCGATCTCGCCGGCCGCGATCCGGTCCAGCAGCATCGGGATGTAGCGCTGGGCGTGCATCTGTCCCATCCGCAGCACCAGCGCCTTGTTCATCGCCGCGCCCAGCGGGAACTTGTCCACCAGGCCGCCGTAGACGCCGACGATGCTCACCGTGCCGCCCTTGCGGCAGGCCATGATCGCCTGTCGTACCGAGGTGGGGCGGTCGGTCTGCAGCCGGGCGGTCTGCTTCGCCTTGTCGTACGCGTACACGGGCCCGACGTCGTGCGACTCCATGCCGACCGCCTCGATGCACGCGTCCGGTCCGCGGCCGGCGGTCATCTCCCGCAGCGCCTCCAGCACGTCGGTCTCGGCGTAGTTGACCGTCTCCACGCCGAGCCGGTCGGCGGCGGTGGCGAGCCGCTCCGGCAGCCGGTCGATCACGATCACCCGCTCGGCGCCGAGGAGTTGCGCGGACCGGGCCGCCATCTGGCCGACCCCGCCGGCACCCCACACCGCGACCACCTCGCCGCCCTTCAGCCCGCAGAAGTCGGCGGCCATCCAGCCGGTGGGCATCGCGTCGGAGGCGAACACCACCGAGTCGTCGGGCACCCCGTCGGGGACCTTGAACGCCCCGACGTCGCCGAACGGCACCCGGATGTACTCGGCGTGGCTGCCGGAGTAGCCCCCGGCGGCGTGCGAGTAGCCGAGGATGCCGGCCGGCGAGTGGCCCCAGAGCTTCTCGGTGAAGACCGGCTGCGGGTTGGAGTTGTCGCAGAGCGAGTACTGCTCCGTGCGGCAGTACCAGCAGCCGCCGCAGGCCACCACGGAGCCGACCACGACGCGGTCGCCCACGCGCAGCCGCCGCACGCCCGGGCCGGTCTCCACGACCTCGCCCATGAACTCGTGGCCGAGGACGTCGCCCTCCCGCATCGCCGGCAGGTAGCCGTTGATCAGGTGCAGGTCGGAGACGCAGACGCTGCTGGCGCCGACCCTGACGATGACGTCGCCCTCGGCGCGGATCCGCGGCTCCGGCACGTCGCGTACGGCCAGCTTGCCGACGCCTTCCCAGCAGAGCGCCCTCACGCCCGTCCTCCCGTCGTCAGCCTGTCGCGGACCTTGTCGGTCGCCTTCTCCTGGGCCGGTCCGCGCCCGGACGGGTCGCGCCGGGTGTCGATCACCTGGCCGCACTCCACCAGCGCCTTCACCCGGCGCAGCGCGTCGCGCAGCGCCAGGTCCGGATCGTCGCCGCCGACCAGCCCGAACGCCCGGCGCAGCGGCCCGGAGCGCCACCGCAGCTCGGCGCGGACCTCCGTGCCCCGGTCCCGGGGCGCCGGCGCCAGCTGGACGGTGCCCTCCTGCTCGGGCCCGTCAATGACCCGCCAGCGCAGCCGTCCGGGGCCCTCGACCGTGATCTCGGCCCGCCACTCGGTGCCCCCGCCGGCCGGGTCCCGCGCCACGCAGCGCCACCGGTCGTCGTCGAGCTGCTCCAGGGTCGCCCACTCGGCCAGCGCCCGGTCCATCCGCTCCCGGTCGGTCCAGAAGCCGATCACCGCCTCCGCCGGCCGGTCGATCGTCACCCCGCGCCGCACCACGTACCAGCCGTCGCGGCGCTCCGGCTGGTGCCGGCGTCGTCGACGGGCCACCGCCCGGCCGACGCCGACCACGGTCACCGCGGTGGCACCGAGCAGCGCCCACCTCGTTCCGTTGCTGGTCATCACGTCTCCTCCACCCGGGCGCCCGGGGATGGACCACCCGCACCGGTGCGCTACCCGGCACCGCCCGACCGAAACGACGCACCGGTTTGGCCCGCCGATAACCGGGCACCTGCTGCGGGCACCCACCACCACCGGGAGGCACCGTGTCCTTCGACGCCAGCGAGTACGGCCGGCACGTCGCGGAGGTCTACGACGAGACGTACGCGCACCTGACGCCGGACGCGGCGGTGGAGCGGCTCGCCGCGCTGGCCGACGGCGGCCCGGTCTGCGAGTTCGGCATCGGCACCGGCCGGCTCGCCCTGCCGCTGGTCGCCCGGGGGTTGACCGTCGCCGGCGTCGAGGGCTCCCCGGAGATGGCCGCCGGGCTGCGCGCCAAGCCGGGCGGGGACGCCGTCGAGGTGGCCGTCGGCGACTTCGCCGAGACCCGGGTGCCCGGCGAGTTCGCCCTGGTGGTGCTCGCGTTCAACACGATCTTCGCGCTGCCGGACCAGGCCGCGCAGGTGGCCTGCTTCCGCAACGCCGCAGCCCACCTGCGTTCCGGCGGACGGTTCGTCGTCGAGGCGTGGGTGCCCGACCCGGGTGCCTTCCGCGCCGGCGGCGCGCTGCGGCCGGTGCGGGTGGCGGAGGACGTGGTGCTGCTGGAGGCGGCCCTGCTGCACCCCGCCGAGCAGCGGATGACCACCACGAAGGTCCGGCTCAGCAACGCCGGGGTGCACCTGCTGCCGGCCAACCACCGCTACGCCTGGCCGGCGGAGCTGGACCTGATGGCCGAGCTGGCCGGCATGCGCCGCGAGCACCGGTGGGAGGACTGGACCGGCCGGTCGTTCACCGACCAGAGCCGCGAGCACGTCTCCGTCTACCGCCGCCCGGAGCAGGCGTGAGCGCCCCGGCCCGCCCGGCCGGTGCCGCTCCCGGCACCGTCGCGCCGCCGGCGGGGGGCGTCGGGCGCCGGCTTCCCGTCGCGTACGTCCTGCCGTTGCGCTGGACCGACGACGCCGGCCTGGCCGGGCTGACGGCGTACCTGCGCTGGCTGGGCACCCTGGTCGACGTGACCGTGGTCGACGGGTCGCCCCCGGAGCTGTTCGCCCGGCACGGCGAGGCCTGGCGCGGCCTGGTCCGGCACCTGCGGCCGGATCCCGCCCTGCGCGGCGTCAACGGCAAGGTGAGCGGGGTGCTCACCGGCGTCGGCGCGGCCCGGCACGAGCACGTGGTGATCGCCGACGACGACGTCCGGTACGACGAGGCGGGGCTGCGCGCCGTGCACCGGCTGCTCGACCGGGTGGACCTGGTCCGGCCGCAGAACTACTTCGACCCGCTGCCCTGGCACGCCTGGTGGGACACCGGGCGCACCCTGCTCAACCGGGCGCTCGGCGCCGACTACCCCGGCACCCTGGCGGTACGCCGGAGCACCTTCCTCGCCATGGGCGGGTACGACCCGGACGTGCTCTTCGAGAACCTGGAGCTGATCCGCACCGTGCGCGCGTACGGGGGGACCGAGGCGGCGCCCGCCTGGCTGCACGTCCGCCGGCTGCCGCCGGACACCGCCCACTTCCTGGGCCAGCGGGTCCGTCAGGCGTACGACGACCTGGCCCAGCCGGTCCGCCTGGTGGCCTCGCTCGCGGTCCTGCCGGCGCTGGCGGCGGCGGTCGCGGCCCGGCGACCGGGGCTGCTGCTCGGGGCGGCCGTGGCCACGGTGGGGCTCGCCGAGGCGGGCCGCCGCAAGGGCGGGGGCACGGCGGTCTTCCCGCCGGTGACCGCCCTGGCGGCCCCGTTCTGGGTGCTGGAGCGCGGCCTGTGCGGCTGGCTCGCCGTCGGCCGGCGCCTGCTCTTCGGCGGGGTCCGCTACGCCGGCGGCCGGGTGCGTCGCGCCGCCCACTTCGAGCGCACCCTCCGCCGCCACCGCCGCTGACGCGCCCCTGCCTTCGCGGCGGGGACCCGGCCGGGACGCACACGACAGCTCGCGGCCACTGTCCGGAAACCGCTCCGGGAGTGGCCGCGAGCTGCGGCGTACGGTGACCGGCTGGTCAGTACCGCACCTGTTCGCGGGACTGCTGCGCCTGGTCCTTCACGTCGTGCGCGGCCGACCGGGTGTCGTGCTTGACGGCGTGCACCGCGTCCTGGGCGGTGGACCGGACGGACTGGGTGGCGTGCTGCGCCGGCTCGCGCAGCTCCTCCTTCAGCTCGTTGGCGACCTCGCCCAGCTTCTCCTTCACCACTCCGGCGTGCTCGCCGGCCTTCTCCTTGACCTGCGACGCCACCTGCTGCTCGCGGCGGGTCGCCGGGACCAGCGAGGAGGCGAGCCAGCCGACGCCGAAGGCGATCAGGCCGGCGGCCAGCGGGTTGCCCTCGGACTTCTGCCGGATCACCTGCGGCGCGCGCTGCGCGGCGTCGCCGACCGTCGAGGCAGCCGAGTGGGCCTTGTCGCTGACCGTCGAGGCGGCCGAGTGGGCCTTGTCGCTCACGGTGGACGCCGCCGAGGAGGCGTGGCCGCCCGCCGCGTGGGCGCCGTGCTTGGTGCTGTGACCCAGGTCGGAAGCCGTTCCCATCACCTTGTCCCTCACATTCTGCAGTGCGTTGCGGGCCCGCTGCTTGCGGTCGTCGACGATGCGGGCAGGGCTGACCTTGTACGCCAGCGCGTCCACGTCGGAGCTGAGGTTGTTCCGGGTGGCTTCGATCTCCCGGCGGATCTGGTCCGGGTCGGTGCTCATCGGGTGACCTCCTGCGGGTGGGGCTTGAGCGCGTCGGGGATCCGCTGCACGCTGTCGTTGGTCTGCTTGAGGCCGCGAATCTGCTCGGCGTTCTTCTTGGCCTTGGAGTAGAGGACCGCGGCGATCGCGCCCCAGATGACGGCCACGATCAGCGCCGCCCAGCCGGCGTCCATCACGTTGGACAGCCCGGCCCAGAGGGCCAGCGAGAGGAAGAGGGCCACCATGTAGCCGCCGAAGCCGGCGCCGCCGAAGAAGCCGGCGGTCTTGCCCGCCTTCTTGCCCTCCTGGCGGATCTCGGCCTTGGCCAGCTCGACCTCCTGCCGCATCAGGGTGGACAGGTCGCTGGTGACCTGGCGCATCAGCTCACCGATCGAGCTGCCCCTGACCTCGTCCGCGTCGTGGGGGTGGTAGCCGGAGTCCAGCCCCGCCCCCTGCGTCGGCATGCTCATGCCGCCGCCTCCCTTCGGGTGGTTCGTGGGCTCACGGACGGGTGGTCCCGGTCGACGGCACGCCCGGCAGCGGATCGGTCTGGCTCACCGGTGGCAGCGGCTGGCCGACGCCACCGGCGGGGTCGGCGTAGCTGGTGGTGGTCTGCGGGTCGACGTACGCGCCCGGGGTCGGGTCGAGGTAGCCGCCCGGCGGTACGGCGTCCGGCACGGCGCGAGGGGCCGGCGGGGTCGGGATGACCGCGGTCCGGTCCGGGTCGTAGCCCGCGCCCGAGCCGTACGCCGAGTAGCCGTTGCCGCTCTGGCCGTCGCCGGCGGCGGAGATGTTCTTGGTCAGCCGGCCAGCGAGCACACCCAGCACGGCGGCGCCGACCAGGAAGGTGCCCGGGTTGCGGCGGGCGTAGTCGCGGACCTCGGCGATGAGGTCGCCCGGCTCGCGCTGCTCCAGCCAGCCGGCCACGCCGTGCACCCGGTCGGCGGCCTGGCGGGCGATCTCGCTCACCGGTCCGGCCTGACCGCCCTGCTCGGCCATCGAGCGCATCTCGTCGGCCAGCGAGCGGAGCCCGCCGGCGGCACGCCGCTGCTGCTCGCCGGCCTGGCTGGCGACCTGGGTGCGGGCCTCGCCGAAGAGGTTGCGCGCCTGGAGCTTCGCCTCGCCGACGACCTCCCGGCCCTGCTGCTTGGCCGTCTCGGCGACGGCGCCACCGGCCTGCCTGGCCTCCGAGCCGACCTGACGGGCCTGCTCGCGGACGCCGCTGCCGTTGCTCGACTCCTGCCCGTACGTGGAAGTCGTGGGTGACAGATCGTAGGTCATGATTTCCCTTCCGCTCGGAAAGTCTCCGCGGGTTGTGCTGGGGGGATGCGCCGGCCGTTCCTGCCGTCGCATCTCTTGACCTACCCTGCGTCGCCGGTTCCATACCTCCTTCGTGACTTCTCCTGCGCCTCGCCGCCGACGGTCTACAAAATGGAGGATCGTCGGGTCGGGTGGCGCCGCCGTCGCGCGCAGTGACGGACGGTCCCCCGCAGCCGGCGCCGCGAGCAGGGCGTTCCGCGGGTCCACGGAGGTGAAGCGATGGCACGACACGCACGCGGCGGCCCGCCGGGTCCGAAGCCGAGGGTGCAGCTCGCCGCCGCGGCCGCGGCCGGGGTCTTCGCTTTGATCGGGGTGCTCGGGTTCATCCCCGGCATCACCACCGGCTACGACGACATGACGTTCGCCGGCCACCACTCCGAGGCCCGGCTGCTCGGCCTGTTCCAGGTGTCGATCCTGCACAACGCGCTGCACCTGGGTTTCGGACTGGCCGGCCTGCTGCTGGCCCGCAGCGTCGCCGGGGCACGGGTCTTCCTCGCCGGTGGCGGCGCCCTCTACCTCGGCCTGTGGCTGTACGGCTTCGCGATCGACCGGGAGAGCGCGGCGAACTTCATCCCGGTCAACGACGCCGACAACTGGCTGCACCTGGTCCTCGGCTTCGGCATGCTCGCCTTCGGGCTGCTGCTCTCCAACCAGGTGGGCACGGGCACCCGGCTGGACGACCCCTTCGACCGCCCCTGACCCTCGCACGATCGCGGCGTTTGCCTGGCGGACCGTCCGGGCAGGGAGATCGGAGGTCCGTCGACGAGGAGGTCCACATGCCGAGATGGCTGCGTGACAACGCGCTGACCCTGGCGATGTTCGGCGCGTTCCTCGTCTTCCTCGTGCTGCAGAGCGTGTTCGGTTGGCAGACGCACAACCAGGAGCTGGCCGAGTTCGGGGCCGCGCCGACCAGCTGGCCGGCGTACCTGCGCAGCGGGCACTTCGTGGAGTCGGTCTTCGAGAACTGGGAGTCGGAGTTCCTCCAGATGGGCGGCTACGTCCTGCTCACCGCCTACCTGGTGCAGCGCGGGTCGGCGGAGTCGAAGCCGGTGGGGCAGACCGACCGGCCCGAGGACGACGAGCGGCGGGCCACTCCGGACTCCCCCTGGCCGGTACGCGCCGGCGGGCTGCCCCTGGTCGTCTACCGCAACAGCCTCTCCATCGCGCTGCTGCTGATCTTCGCCGGCTCGTTCATCGGCCACCTGCTCGGCGGGACCGCCGACTACAACGAGCAGCAGGCGCTGCAGAGCGGCGCGCCGCCGATCGGCGTGTGGGAGTTCCTCGGCACGAGCGAGTTCTGGTTCCAGTCGATGCAGAACTGGCAGAGCGAGTTCCTCGCGGTCGGCACGCTGATCGTGCTCAGCATCTTCCTACGTCAGCACGCGTCGCCGGAGTCGAAGCCGGTCACCGCCGCGCACGCGCACACCGGCGACTGACCGACCGGCCACCGCCGGGCCCGGCCGCCGTCAGGCCGGCACGCGCAGCCGCTTGGCGAAGCAGACGCTGTACGGGTTGGCGACGTACTCGCCGTAGACCGGGATCGGCTCGTACCCGCTGGAGGTGTAGAGCCCGATCGCGGCCGGCAGGTACGTGCCGGTCTCCAGGCATACCACCGCGTGCCCCTGTTGGAAGGCCAGCTCCTCCAGGGCGGTCAGCAGTTGCCGGGCGATGCCCCGCCCCCGGTACGCCGGGCGGACGTACATCCGCTTCACCTCGCCGGTGTCGGCGTCGAGCGCCTGGATCCCGCCGCAGGCGACCGCCCGCCCGTCGGCGACCACCACCAGGTAGCGGATGTCGTCGTGGGTGACGGTCGCCTGGCCGTCCAGCCCGCCGTCGGCCGCCCGCAGCTCGCGCTGCTGGGCGGTGACCAGGGCGTCGATCTCCGGATCGGTGGCGGGGCGTGACTCGATCAGCATCAGGCCACGCTAGGCGGCGGGGATTTCGGGCAGGTTTCCGGCAGTCGACCCGCTCACGGAGCGCGACGAGCTATTCGGCGTCGTCCCCGGCGGCGGCGCGGGACGGGCCGAGCCCGTGGGACGGGCCCACCCGGTCGGCCGGGCCGGCGTCCTGGGCCGGGCCGGCCCCGTCGAAGCCGTCCCCGTCCGACAGGTCGACGTCGTCCGAGACGTCGGCGTCGGTTCCCTCGAACTCGTCCTCCGGCCGCTGCCGACGGGCCTTGCGGGCCGCCAGCCGCTCCGCGGCCGACGCCCGGGTGGACTTCTCCTCCAGCCGGACGTCGGTGCCCCGGTTGCCGGGGATGAAGTCGGCCCCGGCGTAGAGGGTCGGCTGCCAGTCGAACTCGCGCTCGCCGATCCGGACCAGGTCGCCCGGCTCCGCACCGGCCTTGCCCAGCTTCTCCTCGACGCCGAGGCGGGCCAGCCGGTCGGCCAGGTAGCCGACGGCCTCGTCGTTGTCGAAGTTCGTCTGCCGCACCCACCGCTCGGGCCGGACGCCGCGCACGACCCAGGCTCCGTCCGGCGCGGCCTCGATGGTGAAGCCGGCGTCGTCGACCGCCTGGGGCCGGATCACGATCCGGGTCGCCTCGGCCGGGGGCGCGGCCCTACGCCCCTGCTCCACCAGCTCCGCCATGGCGTACATGAGCTCCTTGAGCCCTTCCCGGGTCGCCGCGGAGACCTCGAACACGCGGAAACCGCGCTCCTCCAGGTCGGGGCGGACGATCTCGGCCAGGTCCCGGCCGTCGGGCACGTCGATCTTGTTGAGCGCCACCAGCCGGGGGCGGTCGGCCAGGCCGCCGTACTCGGTCAGCTCTGCCTCGATGGTGTCGATGTCGGCGACCGGGTCCCGGCCGGGCTCCAGGGTGGCGGTGTCGATGACGTGCACCAGCACCGCACAGCGCTCGATGTGCCGGAGGAACTCCAGGCCGAGGCCCTTGCCGGTGGCCGCCCCCGGGATCAGGCCGGGCACGTCGGCGACGGTGAAGGTGTGATTGTCCAGCCGGACCACGCCCAGGTTGGGCACCAGGGTGGTGAACGGGTAGTCGGCGATCTTCGGCTTGGCGGCGGAGATCACCGAGATCAGCGACGACTTGCCGGCCGACGGGAAGCCCACCAGCCCGACGTCGGCGACGCTCTTGAGCTCCAGCACCACGTCGAGCTGCTCGCCGGGCTCGCCCAGCTCGGCGAAGCCGGGGGCCTTGCGCCGGGCGTTGGCCAGCGACGCGTTGCCCCGCCCGCCGCGCCCGCCCCGGGCCACCTCGAAGGTCGTGCCGGCGCCGACCATGTCGGCCAGGACCGTGCCGTCGGGGGCCTGCACCACCGTGCCGTTCGGCACCTTGAGCACGAGGTTGCGGCCGTTCGCGCCGTCCCGGTTCGACCCGGCGCCACCCTTGCCGTTCTCGGCCTTCACGTGCGGGCGGAAGTGGAAGTCCAGCAGTGTCGTCACCTGCGGGTCGACCACCAGGGACACGCTGCCGCCGTGCCCGCCGTTGCCGCCGTCGGGGCCGCCGAACGGCTTGAACTTCTCCCGGTGGATCGAGACACAACCGTGCCCGCCATCGCCGGCCTGCAGGTGCAGGACGACCCGGTCAACGAACGTCGCCACGGACGTCAATCCTTCCAGCGAGGTTCACGCCCCGCACGAAAAAAGCGAAGCGGGCCGGGACACGAGGTCCGCGGCCCGCAACGCCTTCGAACTACTGCTGCGGCACGATGCTGACGGTCTTGCGACCGCGCTTGGTGCCGAACTGGACCGAACCGGCGGCCAGCGCGAAGAGCGTGTCGTCTCCGCCGCGGCCGACCAGGTCACCGGGGTGGAACTTGGTGCCACGCTGACGGATGAGGATCTCACCCGCGCTGACGACCTGACCACCGAAGCGCTTCACGCCGAGCCGCTGCGCCGCGGAGTCACGGCCGTTGCGCGAGCTGGACGCACCCTTTTTGTGAGCCATCTGAGGACGACCTACTTCCCGCTGGAGATGCCGGTCACCTTGACCTGGGTCAACGGCTGGCGGTGACCCTGGCGCTTGTGGTAGCCGGTCTTGTTCTTGAACTTGTGGATCCGGATCTTCGGGCCCTTGGTGTGCGCGGCGATCTCGCCGGACACCGCGACCTTGGCAAGCTTCGCCGCGTCGGTCACCAGGTCGTCACCGTCGACGAGGAGCACCGCGGTGAGCTTCACCGCGTCGCCGGGGGCACCGACGAGCTTCTCGACCTCGATCACGTCGCCCTCGGCGACCTTGTACTGCTTGCCGCCGGTCTTGACGATCGCGTACATCGGAGGCGGACTCCCTGTCGTTGAGGCTGCTGGCGGGTGTTCCCGCGGCGGCTCGCCGGGTAGCAGAGGCACGGCGGCGCGGGCACGCGAGAACTCGGTACACCAAAGTGCACCGCAGGCCAGCGTACGCCATCGGAGGGCCGACGCCCAAACCGGGCCCCGCCGGTCAGCGGGCGCAGAGCTGGTCGAGGCGCTGCCGGAGGCGGTCGAGCTCGGTCTCGTCGATCGAGTCGACGTCGGTGCCCAGCGTGCCGACCTCCGCCGCCATGTCCGCGAGGAGCGTCTTGAGCTGCGCGTCCTCGGCCCGGGTCGACTCGTGCCGCAGCGTGCTGCGCCAATCGGTCAGCGCGGTGGAGATGCGGTCGCGGGCGGTCCGGGCCGCCGTGGCGTCGTTCGCCCCGACCGCCGCGACCATCTTGCCGAGCTCCTCGACGTACGTCCGCACGGCGGTCTCGCCGGCGCGCTGTGCCGCGGCACACACCTCGGGCGCGTTGCCCCCGGCCGCCCCGCTGCCGGCCCCCGGCC
>NZ_JBFABB010000026.1:0-29047 GCF_040640035.1 Micromonospora sp. NPDC023633
CGCGGCGGACCGGTCGATCGCCGACACGGTCGAGGTGGCCGACTACCTGGAGAGCGTGTTCGGGCCGTACCCGTTCGGGGCGTACGGCGGCGTGGCCGGCGATGTCGATCTCCATCGGTGCCGCCAACCTCATGATCGACGATCGGAGCGAGCCGGGGGCCGGGGCCGGGACCGCGAGTCCGGCCGGGGGCGGGGCCGGGGGTCGGCCGGGCCGGGGGGTGAGGGTTGGGTCAGCCGGCCAGGTGGGACCAGTGGGGTTCCAGGTCGCGCCAGGGGCCCTGGGCGGCGACCGTGCCGGAGCGGAGGACCACGACGTGGTCGGCCCGGACCAGGGCGGCGCGCTTCGAGGTCGAGCCCACCACGGTCACCCCGTGCTCGCGCAGCGCCTGCCACAACGCCAGCTCGGTGGTGACGTCCAGCGCCGAGGACACGTCGTCGGCCACCAGCAGCTCGGTACGCGGGGCGAGCGCCCGGGCCAGCGCGAGGCGCTGCAACTGCCCGCCCGAGAGCCGGGTGCCCTTGTGCCCGATCAGCAGCCCGAGCCCGCCCCCGGCCGCCGCCAGGTCGTGGTCGAGCTGGGCGGTCGACACCGCCGCCGCGGCGTCCACCCGGTGGCCGAGGGTGATGTTGTCCGCCACCGTGCCGGAGAGCACCCGGGGCAGCTGGCCGACGTAGCCCACCTGGTGGGGACGCAGGAACAGCTCCGGTTCGGTGACGGGATCGCCGTTCCAGGTCAGCCGGCCGGTGTGCGGCGCGATGCCGGCCAGCGCCCGCAGCAGCGACGACTTGCCCGAGCCGACCGGGCCGACGACCAGCACCAGCTGCCCGCGTTCCACCGTCAGGTCGACGTCGCGTACGGCCACCGTCCCGTCGGTGTGCCGGACGCCGAAGCCCGTCAGCTCCAGCCGGCGCAGCGGGTGCCGGGGCGGCACGACGGGTGCCGGGGCAACTCCCGCGCGGAGGTCCACCTCCGGCACCGGCGCCGAGTACGCCTCCACGCCGGTCATCGCCACCGTCCGCCGGGTCCACACCCGCGCCGACGGGATCTGCGAGATCAGCGACGCCGTCGTCCAGGCGAACCAGCGGGCGGCCGCGAGGGTGGCGACCGCGACCAGCGTGGCACCGGCCGACAGGTGCCCGGCCAGGAACAGCGCCCACGCGCCGATCGGCAACAGGCCGCTGACGAGCGACGGGGTCGACCGGGACCAGACCTGCACCGAGATCTCCCGGCGTTGCCGGTCGCTGCGGACCACGTCGAGGTCGGCCAGGTGGGCCAGCACCGGGCGGGTGGCCCCGGCGAGTTTGACCGTACGGGCGGCCGACAGCGAGGAGACCAGCGCGGTGGCGAACGCGGCCCGGGCCGCGACGGTGGCCCGCGCGGAACGTTCCAGGTTGGGGCCGAACAGCGTCGCGGCGAGCCCGGAGACCAGCATCGTGCCGGCGAAGAAGAGCCCCGGCACCACGCTGCCGGTGACGGCGGTCATCGCGACCAGGAGCAGGAGCGAGATCCCCTGGTCCATCAGGTTGTCGGCGAGCTGCACCACCCGCTCGGTGTCGCCGCCCTGGGCCACCACCTCGGCCGGCGTGTGCCCGCTGACCCGGCGGGGCCCGGTCTGGCCGTGCACCAGGCGCAGGCTGATCCGCAGCATCTGCCGGACCCACCACTGCGGGAACCACCGGCCGGTGACGTACGGCACGGGCAGGGTCACCAGCAGGCCGGCGACGATCCCCAGCGCCGGCTTCCACGGGTCGCCGACGCCGTTGACCAGGTCGGCCCAGAGCCAGGGCAGCACCGGCCCCTCCAGCCCGAGGATCACGAGCAGCAGGAACAACGAGAGCGAGGCCAGCCCGTAGCGCGCGTCGTTGACGCACAGCCGCAGGATCTCCCGCAGCCCCCGCAGTCCCCGCGGGGGCGTCGGGGCCGACTCCTCGGGGTCGCCGGATCCGCCCCCGCCCGCCCGGCCGTCGGCTGACCCGGCCGGCGGTGCGACCGACGCCTCCGGCGCAGGCACGGCCGGCGCGACGGCCGGCGCAACCGAAGCCCCCGTCGAAGGCGTGGCCGGCGGGGCGGCCTCGGCCGGGACGGTGGGCGGCCACGGGTCCGGGGGGCCGGTCAGCAGGTCCAGCCCGCCGGACCGGCCCCCCGGCGCCGCGTGGGCGTACGCGGTGGCGTGGCTGGTGGCGAGCAGCTCCGCGAAGCGGTCCGAGGAGTGCAGCGGCCCGGCCTCGACCACCGCGCCGTCGGCCATCACCACCACCTCGTCGCAGCGGCGCACGGAGGAGAGCCGGTGCGCGATGACGACGCCGATCCGGTCGCGCAGCAGCCGCTCGGTGGCCCGCTGCACCCGCGCCTCGGTCACCGGGTCGAGGCGGGCGGTGGCCTCGTCGAGGATCACCACGTGCGGGTCCCGCACCAGGATCCGGGCGAAGGCGACCAGCTGCTCCTGGCCCGCCGAGAGCACGTGCCCGCCGTCGCCCAGCCGGGTGTCCAGGCCGTCGGGCAGCTCGGCGATCCAGCCGTCCAGCCCCAGCTCGCGCAGCGCCCGGGCGGCGGCGTCGAGCAGGTCCGGGTCGAACAGCGCGACGTTCTCGGCGAGGGTCCCGGCGAGGATCTCGGTGCGCTGGGGCACCACGGCGATCCACCGGCGCAGCGCCTCCACGTCGAGGTCGCACACGTCGTCGCCGGCCAGGAAGACCGTGCCGGGCGGCACGTCGACGGCCCGCGTCAGCACCTTGGCCAGGGTGGACTTGCCGGAGCCGGTCCGGCCGACCAGGGCGTACGAGCGGCCCCGGGTGAAGGTCAGGTCGACGTCGCGCAGCGCGGGGCCGCGCCCGTCGTCGGCGCCCGCGTAGCGGAAGGTGAGGCCCCGCACCACCAGGTCCCCCTCGGCCGGGGTGGCCCCGCCCACGGGCTCCTGCGGGGAGTTCGCCAGCAGCTGCACCCGGCCCCACGCGCCGAGGGCGTACTGGAGTTCGGGGACCATCCGGCTGACGTGCTCGACGGTCATGCCGAATCCGATGGCGAGCAGCCAGACCGCGGTGAGCCGGGCGCCGTCGACCTGGCCGGTGACCAGCGCCCACGCGCCGCCGAGCACCACGGCCGCGATCCCCGCCCGGATGACGCCGGCGGCCACGGTGGTGACCTCGGCGGACATCCGCCACACCCGCACGCCGCGGCGGAGCACCTCGGCGGCCCGGCGGGCGTAGAGGCGCAGCACGTACGGCCGGGCCAGGCTGGTGCGCACGTCGTCCTGGCCGTGGATGGCCTCCTCCATCACCGCGGCGAGGTCGGACCATGCCTCCTCCTCGGCCATCCGGGCCGGGCCGATCCGCGCGGTGGGCTTGCGCAGCCCGGCGGCCAGCAGTACGGAGAGCAGCAGCATCCCGACGCCGGCCGGCCACCACACCGCGAGGGCGACGGCGGTCGACAGCACGCCCGCCGCCAGTCCCTGGGCGATCCGCACGCCCTGGCTGCGCACCGCGGCGGCGACCTGGTAGACGTCGCCGTCGATGCGGTCGAGCAGTTCGCCGACCGGGGTGGTCTCCAGGGTCGGCAGGTCCTGCCCGAGCGCGACCCGGCACAGCCGACGCCGCACGTCGGCGGACCAGTCGGCGGTCAGCCCGGCCATCAGCAGGCTCACCACGAGGTCGGTCAGGACGGCGGCGACCAGCGCCACGGCGAGCAGCGCGAAGAACCCGGTGGCGCGGTGCACCAGCACCGGGCCGGCCAGCGCGGCGGCGGCGGCCTGGCCGCCGGCGCCGAGCACGACCAGGCAGGTCACGATCGCCATTCGGCGGGGCGAGGTGGCCCACAGGTCCCGGAGCAGACGCATGACGGAGTCCCTTCCGAAGACCGGGGCGGAGCATCCAGCCTGGCCGGTGGAGTCGGCCCGCTCAACGCATTTTCCGGTCGTTCACCTGGTCCGATGCCGGCGACGAGGGCCACGCCGGCGGGCGTCCGACCCGTGCGCACGCCGGGGCCGGCGGGTCAGAAGAGCACGGTGGCGAGCGTGCCGACCGGGCGGAAGCCGCAGCGCTCGTAGACGCGGCGGGCCGGCAGGTTGAAGTCGTTGACGTAGAGGCTGACGGTCGGGGCGACCCGCAGCAGCGCGTCGCGCACCACCGCCGCCATCGCCGCCGACGCGATGCCCCGGCCCCGCCAGTCGGGGGCCACCCAGACGCCCTGCACCTGGGCGGTCCGGCGGGTCACCACCGCCAGCTCGGCCTTGAAGACCACCTGACCGTCGACGAACCTGGCGTACGCCCGCCCGGTCCGGACCAGGTCGGTGACCCGCCGGCGGTAGCCGCGCCCGCCGTCGTCGGCGAGCGGCGACACGCCCACCTCCTCGGTGTACATCGCCACCGCCGCCGGGAAGAGCCGGTCGATCTCGCTGCCGCGCACCCGCCGCACCTCCGGGTCCGCCCGCAGCGCCGGCAGCGCGTCGGTCGCCAGCAGGGGCTGGTTGGGGCGTACGTCCCGGGCCGGCCCCCAGACGGCGGAGAGCCGGTCCCAGAGGCCGAGCACCGCGTCGGCCCGGCCCACGATCGACGAGCAGAGCCGCTCCTCGCCGGCGAGCAGGTCGGCGTAGGCAGCGACGGCCGGCTCGGTGGCGAGCACGGGGGTGACATTGCCGCCGAGCCAGCAGATCGACTCCAGGTTGCGGCGGCTGCCGTAGCCCAGCACCCGCCCCTCGGCGCGCCACCAGGCCAGGCCGCGCGCGGTGATCCGCTCGGCGACCTGCGCGCCCGCGAACGGGTCGAGGTCGAGCAACCGCTCGACCGCGCGGCGCTCCGACTCCCCCAGTTGCCGTACCGGCACCGTCAGCACGGATACCAGCCTGCCAGATCCGCCCCGTGCCGCGCCGGTCGAGTGACGAGTGGGACTACGACACCGTTGCCGGCCGGGACACGGGGCGCGACGGCGCGACGGGTCAGTGCACGGTCACGGTGGCGCCCGGGAGCAGGCCGCGCAGCTCCTCGGGCAGCTCGGCGCCCATCTCGTCGGCGATGCGCAGCGCCTCCTCGATCAGCGTCTCCACGATCTGCGCCTCGGGCACGGTCTTGACCACCTTGCCCTTGACGAAGATCTGGCCCTTGCCGTTGCCGGAGGCCACCCCGAGGTCGGCCTCGCGGGCCTCGCCCGGGCCGTTCACGACGCAGCCCATCACCGCGACCCGCAGCGGCACCGGCAGCCCTTCCAGGCCGGCGGTGACCTCCTCGGCGAGCTTGTAGACGTCGACCTGGGCGCGCCCGCAGGACGGGCAGGAGACGATCTCCAGGCCCCGCTCACGCAGCCCGAGCGACTCCAGGATCTGGTTGCCGACCTTGATCTCCTCCACCGGCGGCGCCGACAGGGAGACCCGGATCGTGTCGCCGATCCCCTCGGCCAGCAGCGCGCCGAAGGCCACCGCCGACTTGATGGTGCCCTGGAAGGCCGGGCCGGCCTCGGTGACGCCCAGGTGCAGCGGGTAGTCGCACTTCTCGGCGAGCTGGCGGTAGGCCCGGATCATCACCACCGGGTCGTTGTGCTTGACCGAGATCTTGATGTCGCGGAAGCCGTGCTCCTCGAACAGCGAGCACTCCCACAGCGCCGACTCGACCAGCGCCTCGGCGGTGGCCTTGCCGTACTTGGCGAGCAGCCGCTTGTCCAGCGAGCCGGCGTTGACGCCGATCCGGATCGGCACGCCCGCGTCGCCGGCCGCCTTGGCGATCTCCTTGACCTTGTCGTCGAACTGGCGGATGTTGCCCGGGTTCACCCGGACCGCCGCGCAGCCGGCGTCGATGGCGGCGAAGACGTACTTCGGCTGGAAGTGGATGTCGGCGATCACCGGGATCTGCGACTTCTTCGCGATCGCCGGCAGCGCCTCCACGTCGTCCTGGCTGGGCACCGCGACCCGGACGATCTGGCAGCCGGACGCGGTCAGCTCGGCGATCTGCTGGAGCGTGGCGTTGACGTCGGAGGTGAGGGTGGTGGTCATCGACTGCACCGACACCGGCGCGCCCCCACCGACCGGGACCGAGCCGACCATGATCTGGCGGCTGAGCCGACGCGGGGCGAGCGGCGGGGGCGGCACGGCGGGGATACCGAGACTGACAGCGGTCACTTCAGGCACTCACCTTGAGAAGAGCGTGATCGGGTTGACGACGTCCGCGGTGATGGTCAGGAGCGTGAACACGCCACCGATCAGGATCACCGCGTACGTGAAGGGCATGAGCTTGAGGTAGTCCACGCGGCCGGGGTCGGCGCGGCCGATCCGGGCGTAGAGCCAGGAGCGGGCCCGCTCGAACCAGGCGATGGCGATGTGCCCGCCGTCGAGCGGCAGCAGCGGCAGCAGGTTGAACACGCCGATGAAGAAGTTCAGCGAGACGAACAGCATGAAGAACAGCAGCCAGGCGTCGTTCTCCACCGCCTCGCCGCCGAGCCGGCTGGCGCCGACCACGCTGATCGGGGTGTCGATGTCCCGTTCGCCGCCGGTGATCGCCGTCCACAGGGCCGGGACCTTCTGCGGGATGCGCTTCATCGCCTCGAAGGTGTTGACGGCCATGTCGCCGGTGAAGTCGGCGGTCGCGCCGAACGCGCCGACCGGCCCGTACGTCACCCGGGTCGGGGTGGTGGGGACGAGGCCGACGCCGAGCGCGGCGACCGGGGCGACCTGGCCCTTCGGGTCGTCGAGCGGGGGCCGCTGGGTCTGCGCGAGCACCGTGCTGGCCGTGGCCGGCTGGCCGTCGCGGACGTACGCGATCTGCGCCGTGTCGCCCGGCTTGAGGGTGCGCAGGGTGGTGAGCAGCTGCCCGTAGTCGTTGATCGGCGTGCCGTTGATGGCGGTGATCCGGTCGCCGTCGCGCAGCTGCGCCTGGGCGGCGGGGCTGGCGGGGTCGGCGGTGGTGCACTCGCGCAGCGTGTTCTCCGGGACCACGCACTTCGACAGCTGGATGACCGCCGGCTCCTTGCGGATCTCGGCCTCGGTGCTCGGGAACTTCGGGTTGGGCAGGCCGGCGGTGACCGCGATGATCCAGAGGGCGACCAGGGCGAGGGCGAAGTGGGTGGCCGACCCCGCCGACATCACGATCGTCCGCTTCCACACCGGGTAGCGCCACATCGCGCGCGGCTCGTCGGCCGGATCGACGTCATCGTCCTGGGGGGTCATCCCGACGATCTTGCAGAAGCCGCCGAGCGGGATGCCCTTGACGCCGTACTCCGTCTCGCCCCGTTTGAACGACCAGAGCGTGGGGCCGAAACCGACGAAGTAGCGGGTGACCTTCATGCCGAAGGCCTTGGCGGTGAGCATGTGCCCCGCCTCGTGCAGGCTCACCGAGATGAGGATCGCGAGGGCGAAGAGCACCACCCCGAGCAGGTACGCCATCAAGCTCCTTCCACCGAACCCGCGATGATGATCTCCTGCGCATGCGCGCGCGCCCACGACTCCGCCGCGAGCACGTCCTCGACGGTACCCGGTTCGTCGAAATCGGGAGCGTCCTCCACCACCCGTCGGAGGGTGTCGACGATGCCGAGGAAGGGCAACCGGCCGGCCACGAACGCGGCCACGCACTCCTCGTTCGCCGCGTTGTAGATCGCCGGGCGGCAGCGCCCGGCCTCGCCGGCGGCCTTGGCCAGCGCGACCGCCGGGAACGCCTCGTCGTCCAGCGGAGCGAACTCCCAGGTGTGGGCCTTCGTCCAGTCGACGGCGGCGGCGGCGGCGCCGACCCGGTCGGGCCAACCGAGGCCCAGCGCGATCGGCAGCCGCATGTCCGGCGGGCTGGCCTGGGCGAGGGTGGACCCGTCCACGAACTCGACCATCGAGTGGATCACCGACTGCGGGTGCACCATCACGGCGATGTCGGCGTACGGCACGTCGAACAGTTCGTGCGCCTCGATCACCTCCAGCGCCTTGTTGACCATCGTGGCGGAGTTGATCGTGACGACCGGCCCCATGTTCCAGGTCGGGTGGGCGAGCGCCTGTTCCGGCGTGACCTGCGTCAACTCGTCGCGGCGCCGGCCCCGGAACGGGCCGCCGCTGGCGGTGACGACCAGCCGCCGCACCTCGGCCCGGGCACCGCCGCGCAGGCACTGCGCCAGCGCCGAGTGCTCCGAGTCGACGGGGACGATCTGCTCCGGCCGCGTCACGGCGGCCTTCACGAGGGAGCCGCCGGCCACCAGCGACTCCTTGTTGGCCAGCGCGAGCGTACGCCCGGCGCGCAGCGCGGCCAGGGTCGGCGCGAGCCCGAGCGAGCCGACCACGCCGTTGAGCACGACGTCGCAGGGCCACTGCGCCAGCTCGGCCATCGCGTCCGGGCCGGCCACGATCTTGGGAAGCTTGAAGTCGCCGGTGGCCCAGCCGCGCCGGCTCGCCTCGGCGTAGAAGGCGAGCTGGAGGTCCTGCGCGGCGGAGGCCTTCGCCACACCGACCGCGTCGACGCGCAGTTCGAGGGCCTGGGCGGCGAGCAGCTCGACGTTGCCGCCACCGGCGCCGAGCGCGACGACCCGGAACCGGTCCGGGTTACGCCGCACGATGTCGATGGCCTGTGTGCCGACCGAACCGGTGGAGCCGAGCAGGACGAGTTCCCGGGGCGAAGTCACCGGGCCATTCTTCCCCACCATCGCTGTGCCCCCGCTGGGAGCCTCAGCCCTCCGCGTCGGCCTGCCCCTCCGGGATCCCCTCGCTTCCCTCGGGCGCCTCTTCGTCGAGAAGGTCGGCCGGGTCTACGGCGAACGCGAAGCGCTCGGTCATGGTGAAGGTGCTGCCGGCAGCCGCCGCACTCAACGGGTGGTACTTCAATCACGTCCTTGCGCCGGTTGCCTGGCGACACGATCTCGCCCAGCAGGACGGCCTGACCGATGTCGACGGCCGGCCGGCCGCGGAGCCGGCCGGGCGTTCCTGGTGTCGGGTCCGCCGCGCCGCCCGGCCCCCGGGGTGGAAGGCGAGCCGGGCTCGCAGGATTCTTTCGATACATAGATGACTGTGGTTGAATTCCGTCATGCGAAGAGGTCTCGTCTGGCTGGCGGCCGTGCTGGTCGCCGCCCCACTGCTCGTCAGCCCGGGCGTGGCCCAGGCTGCCACCGCCGCACCGTCGCTCGTCATCGCCAGCGACTTCCCCGACCCCGATGTCGTCAAGTTCGGCAGCACCTACTACGCGTACTCGACGAACAACGGCCACGGCAACGTCCCGGTCGCCACGGCCAGCTCGCTGACCGGAGCGTGGACCAGGCGGCCCGACGCGATGCCGACCCTCGGCGCCTGGGCCAACGGGGGGCTCACCTGGGCGCCCGACGTGTCCCAGCGGGCCGACGGGCGGTACCTGCTCTACTACACCGCCCGCAGCCGGGCCACCGGCCGGCAGTGCCTGGGCGCCGCGCTGGCCACGTCGCCGCTCGGCCCGTTCACCTCCGTCGGCACCCAGCCGCTGGTCTGCAACGCCGGCGAGGGCGGCGACATCGACGCGGCGAGCTTCACCGACAGCACCGGCCTGCGTTACCTGCTCTACAAGGACGACGGCAACGCCATCGGCCAGCCGACGAGCCTCTGGCTGCAACAGGTCGCGGCCGACGGGGTGACCCTCCAGGGCGCCCGGGTGGAGTTGCTGCGCAGCGGACGCGCCGAGGAGGGCGGCATCATCGAGGCGCCGGTGCTGACCAAGGTCGGCGCGCAGTACGTGCTGTTCTACTCGCTCGGCAGCTACGGCGGCGACGGCTACCAGACCAGCTACGCCACGTCGACCTCGCTGACCGGCCCCTACACCAAGGCGTACCGCTCGCTGATGACCACGGCGTCGCTGGACTCGGCCGTACGGGGGCCGGGCGGCGCGGACGTGGTGCGCGAGGCGGGCGGCGACCACATCGTGTTCCACGGCTGGATCAACAACTACTCCGCCCGGGGCATGTACGTGGCGGCGCTGGGCTGGGCCGGCGGGAACCCCGTGGTGCGGGGCAGCCGGGTGCGGTACGAGGCCGAGCGCGGCGGGCTCAACCGTTGCGCCGTGCGCGCCGCCCCGAACACGTCCCAGGGACAGGTGGTGGCGTACATCGACCACGCGGACAGCTGGGTCGAGGTCACCGTCTTCGCGCCCCGGGCCGGCGGCTACCGCGCCCACGTCGCCTACGCCGCCGGCTACGGCGACGCCCAGCACACGCTGACGGTCAACGGCGCGAACCCGCAGGTCGTCACCTACCCCAACACCGGCTGGGACGTCTGGCGGCAGGTGGGCGTCGACGTCACGCTCAACGCGGGCTTCAACACGCTCCGGTTCACCCACCTGAGCCGCTGGGCGGAACTCGACTTCGTCGAGGTCGCGTAGCCCGCCCCGGGGACCACCGCGCCGGCACGGCCCGAGATCCTGGTGCGGACAGCCGGGGCGGGACGGGTCCGTCGAACGGTTCAGGCCCCGGCGGCGGCGCCGGTCAGCACGAAGGTCTCCAGGGACTCGCCGCCGTACCAGTCCGAGCGGCGGCCCACGTGGGTCATGCCGAGCCGGCGGGCCACCGCCATAGACGCCTCGTTGCCGGGCGCCACGACGGCGTAGACCTCCCGGGTACCGGCGGCCAGTTCGCGCGCCGCCACCGCCCGGGCCGCCTCGGTGGCGTACCCGTGGCCCCACGAGTCGGGGTGCAGGTGCCAGCCCACCTCGATGTCCTCGGTCGGCACGCTCTCGCCCCGCCCGGGCAGCGGCTTGAGCAGCACCGTGCCGGCCACCACGCCCGTGTCGCGGACCTCGATCGCCCAGGTGCCGTACCGACCGTCGTGTCCCGCATGCCGCTTCCGCCACATCGCGAGCCGGTCGGCGGCCTGCGCCGGGTCGGTCAGCGGCAGGCCGGGCGCGCCGAGCCAGCGGGTGACCCCCGGGCGGGAGTAGATGTCGAAGATCCGGGTCAGGTCGGCCGGCTCGGCGGTCCAGTCCCGCAGGACCAGGCGTTCCGTGGCGAGGATTCCCATTTCGGCGATTTTAGTGAGCGGCGGCGCGCGTCGCTGACGGCTCGGCCGGCGGGATCGCGATCAATAACGATGACGATCTATGTAGGTCTCTTACGATCATCGATCCTTGTTGGTTGAATACCTTCACCTGCCCCGCCCTCGCACCCCTGACCCTCGGAGGCACCTCGTGAGACTCGCCACCGCCGCGCGCGCCCTGGTCGCCGGGCTGACCGGCGCCGCCATGGTGCTGCTCGGCCCGGCCGGATCCGCGTCCGCGGCGACCACCACCGTGGACAACGCGACCGCCGGGCGCTTCACCGCCAGCGCCAACTGGGGCACGTCGTCCTGGGCCGGCCAGAAGTACGGCGCCGACTACCGGTTCGCGACGCCCTACACCGGAGGCAGCGACGCCGCCTGGTTCAGCGCCTCGGTCCCCGCCACCGGCGCGCACCTCGTCGAGGTGTGGTACCCGGCGGACGCCGGATACAACAGCGCCACCCCGTTCATCGTCGCGACCACCGGCGGCAACCAGACCGTGGTCGTGGACCAGCGCGCGAGCGGCGGCCGTTGGGTCAGCCTCGGCACCTTCACGCTGGCGGCCGGCGACCGTCCCGTCGTCGGGGTCAGCCGCTGGACGACCGCCACGGGCTACGTCGTCGCGGACGCCGTCCGGATCACCTCCACCGCCGGCAATCCCAGCTTCTCCCTGCCGCTGCCGAAGACCGCGCTGCCGCGCGGCGAGTACGACGACCCGCACCACGACTACCCCGCCATCGACCTCCCCGTCGGCACCGGCACCAGGGCGTACGCCGTGCGGGCCGGCACCGTGACGATCATCAACGACAGCTCCTGCGGCCAGGGCGTCAACCTCACCGGCACCGACGGAGCAGTCTACACCTACTGCCACTTCTCGGCGTGGTCGGTCGGCAACGGCGCGACGGTCGCGCCCGGGCAGCAGCTCGGCCTCACCGGCAACACCGGCAACTCCACCGGGCCGCACCTGCACTTCGGCATCCGCACCGGCAGCACCCGGCGATGCCCGCAGAACTTCCTGCTGGCCCTCTACGACGGGGTGACCCCGCCGGCGGCGACGAGCCTGCCCACCACCGGCTGCTACTACGCCACCCTCCGCACGAGCGGGATCCCGCCGCTGGGCTGACCGCCGCCGCACCCGCACGCCGGAGCCGCCGGACCCACCCTGTCCGGCGGCTCCGCCGTGCGCCGGACCCCTGGCGGGGGTGCCGGCCGCCGCGGGCGTCGAACCGGTCACGGTCGGCGATCTCGTGAGTGACGTGGGACGGTACGGGGAAAGAAGCCGCGATGGGCGGCGGATGGCAACGGGCGAAGCGGGTCACCAGTGCGGCGTTCCGCCCGCTGCGGGGGCGGGACCTGTCCCTGCACGCCGCAGCCATCACCTTCTACGGGGCGATCGCCGTGGTGCCGGTGGCCCTGCTGGCGATCTGGCTGACCTCGCTGCTGGCGGGAGCCGAGCGGGTGCGCCGGCTCACCTCGTACGCCGTGGACACCCTGCCGGACGCGATCGGCGCGCCCCACGCGGTGCAGGCGCTGGTCGAGGCCGGGGTGGGGCTGACCCCGCTGCTGGCGTTGGCGTCGCTGCTGCCGGCGTCGCTCTACGGCGAGGGGCTGCGCCGCGCGTTCGTGTCGGTCGCCCTGCCGCGCAACGACGAGTCGCTGGTCGGCTGGCGGGGCCGGCTGCTGCTGCTACCCCTGCTGGCGCCGGCCCCGGCCCTGCTGCTGTCGATCCTGCTCGCGCTGCCCACGACCACCGGGCTGGTCCGGCAGGGCGGTTGGGCCGGCGCGCTGGGGGTGGTGCTGTCGTTCCTGGCGGTCTGGCTGGTGCTCACCCCGGTGCTGCTCTGGGTGTTCCGGGTGGTCGGCCCGGCGTCGCCGGACTGGCTCTCCGCGCTGGGCGTCGGGTCGTTCACCGCGGCCAACCTCTCCGGCTTCCTGCACGGCTTCGTGCTCTTCGCCTCGCTCCCGATCGACCTGGGGGTGCCGTTCGGGGGCTTCGACGAGATCGGCGCGGGGGTGGCGGTCCTGCTCTGGCTCTACCTCTTCCACGTGATCGTGCTGGCCGGCTACTCCGCCACCCTCGCCCTCTCCCGCTGGCGCAGCACCCGCTCCGGGGTCGCCGGCTCGGGCTCGTCGGACTCCCGGATGCCGAAGCGGCGGTAGACGCGGCCGAGCGGGCCGGGGGCCCACCAGTTCCAGTGACCGAGCAGCCGCATCGTGGCCGGCACCAGCAGCGCCCGGACCAGCGTCGCGTCCACCACGATCGCCACGATCATGCCGATCCCGATGAGCTTGATGTACGCCATCTCGCCCGTGGCGAAGCCGGCCACCACGATGATCAGCAGCAGCGCGGCGGCGGTGATGATCCGCCCGGTGTGCTGGAGCGCGGTGGCCACCGAGGCGGTGTTGTCGCCCGTACGGTCCCACTCCTCGCGCACCCGGGAGAGCAGGAACACCTCGTAGTCGGTCGCCAGCCCGAAGAGCACGGCGAGCATGAGGATCGGGTTGCTCGGTTCGATGAACCCGGTCGGGGTGAAGCCGAGCAGGTCCGCGAAGTGGCCGTCCTGGAAGATCCAGACCACCACGCCGAACGACGCGCCGATCGACACCAGGTTCATCAGCACCGCCTTGACCGGCAGCACCACCGAACCGAAGGCGAGGAAGAGCAGGACCAGGGTCGCGGCGGCCATCAGCAGGGCCATCCAGGGCAGCCGGTCGGCGAGGCCGTCGATCAGGTCGAGATCGACGCCGGGCCGGCCGCCCACGAGCACCTCGGCGTCGGCCGGCGGGGGCAGGTCGCGCAGCGCCCGGACCACGTCGTGCGCCGCGTCGCCGGTCGGTTCGCCCGGATAGGTCACCGTCAGCAGCGTCGACGCGCCCCGGTTGGCCGCCACCTGCACCCCGGTCACGCCGGGCACGGCGGCCACCCGGTCGGCGAAGGGCTGCACCTGCTCCGGGGACGCCCCGGAGACGAGCACGTCGATCGGCGCGATCGTGCCGCCGGGGAACTCCGCGGCGATCCGCTCGGAGACCACCCGCGGCTCGGCGCTCGCGGGCAGCACCCGGTCGTCGAACCCGCCGAACTCCATCCGCAGGATCGGCGTGGCCAGCAGCAGGAGCAGCACGGTCACCCCGACCAGGTAGCGCACCGGGCGGCGCATCACGCTGTGCGCGATCCGGGCCCAGGCGCCGCCGGTCTCCCCCGCCGCCGGCCGCTTCCCGCGCGCCCCACGCCGCCACGGCAGCGGTACGCGCAGCGCGTCGATCCGGTGGCCGAGCACCGCGAGCAGGGCCGGCAGCACGGTCAACGCCGCCAGCATGGCGACCAGCACGGCGGCCATCCCGCCGAGCGCCATCGAGCGCAGGAACGCCTGCGGGAAGATCAGCAGGCTGGACATGGCGAGCGCGATGGTGAGCCCGGAGACCAGCACGGTCCGCCCGGCCGTGGCCATGGTCCGCCGGATCGCGGCGGCGGTGCCGTGGCCGGCGGCCAGCTCCTCGCGGAACCGGCTCACCACGAAGAGGGCGTAGTCGACCGCCATGCCCAGGCCGATCAGGGTGATGACGTTGATCGCGAAGACCGACACGTCGGTGACCATGTTGACCAGCCGGACGGCGACGAACGCGCCGAGGATGGCGAGCCCGCCGATCAGCAGGGGCGTGGAGGCGGCCACCAGCCCGCCGAAGATCAGCACGAGCAGCACCAGCAGCACCGGCATGGAGAGGAGTTCCGCGCGGGTGATGTCCTCGGTGGTCTGGGTGTTCGACTCGTGCAGGGCCGCCGTCGCGCCGCCGATCTCGGTCCGTACGCCGGGGGCCGCCAGGGCGGGCCGCAACTCCTCGTACGCGGCGGCCTTGTCGTCCTTGTCGGCGGCCCGCAGCTGGACCAGCGCGTAGGTGGCCCGACGGTCGGTGGAGAGCAGCACGGGGGCCTGGGTGTCGTACCAGGTGGTGACGCTGGTGATCTCCGGACGCTCGCGCAGCCCGGCGACGGTGGCCGCGACCGGGTCGCGGAAGGCGGGCTGGTCGACCGTCGGCCCGTCGCTGGACCAGAGCACCACGAGGTCGGCGCCCTGCGGCCCCAACTCCCGGGTGATCCGCTCGGCGGCCCGGCTGGACTCGCTCGCCGGGTCGTCGAAGCCGCCGCCGGTCAGCTGCCCGAAGACCCCGACGCCCCAGGTGGAACCGACCACGACGAGCACCAGGGCGGCGGCCAGCACCGCCCAGCGCAGTCGCACCACCATGTGTCCCCACCAGGCGAACATTCGCCTTCCCCCTCCACCGACGGCTAGGCTGTGACCATCGCTCATTTGAGTGAACGCCGTTAACTATCGCAACGGCGGTCGATTCGGTCAAGGGAGTCAGCCGGATGGGCGCACCGAGCCGACGGGAACGCCTGCGCTCGGCGACAGTCGCCGAGATCAAGGACGGGGCACGGCGGCTGTTGGTGACGGGCGGCGTCGACGCCGTCTCGCTGCGGGCCATCGCCCGCGACATGGGGATGACCGCGCCCGCCATCTACCGCTACTTCCCCAGCCTGGAGGCGCTGGTCGCGGCGCTGGCCGGCGACCTCTACGACGAGCTGCGGCTGCTGCTGGAGGCGGCCCGGGACGAGGCCGGGGCCGAGCCGGTCGACCAGCTGCTGACCATGTCCCGGGCGTTCCGCGCCTGGTCCGTGGCGCACCCCGCCGAGTTCGGGCTGATCTTCGGCGCCCCGAGCCCCGGGCGGAACGCCTTCGTCGACGGCTGCGTCGACCCGGACCATCCCGGCGCCCGCTTCGGCGCCGTCTTCATCCGGCCGATCCTCGACCTCTGGCGCCGGTCCCCCTTCCGTACCCCGCCCCCCGAGCTGCTCCGGCAGCGCCTGGGCGGGCGGCGACTGGAACCGCTGCGGCTCAGCCACGGCGAGGTGCCGGTCGAGGTCGCGTACGCCTTCCTCTCCGGCTGGACCCGGCTCTACGGGCTGGTCGCCATGGAGGTCTTCCACCAGTTCGACTGGGCGGTCACCGAGGCCGAGGCGCTGTTCGAGCTGGAACTGGAGATGTTCACCGCCCAACTGCTGGCCGACCCGCCGACGCGCGACGACGCGCCCCCGACGGGCGACGGCCCGTTCCCGGCGTCCGTGACAGGTGACAGCCCGCCCCCGGCGACGGGCGACGGCCCGCCTCCGGCGTTCGGAGCGGCGAAGGGCTGACCGGCGGCGCCCGCGGGCAGTAGGCTCCCCCGGCATGGGTGACGAGCTGCCGACCCGGGCCGACGTGGTGATCGTCGGCGCCGGGCACAACGGTCTGGTGTCCGCGATCCTGCTCGCCCGCGCCGGGCTCGACGTGCTGGTGCTGGAGGCGGCGGACGTGATCGGCGGGGCCACCCGCACCGAGGCCCCGTTCCGCAGGGTGCCCGGGCTGCGCCACTCCACCGGGTCGTACCTGCTCGGGCTGATGCCGCCGGAGCTGCTCGCCACGCTGGACGTGCGCATCCCGGTGCTGCGCCGCGACCCGCACTACTTCCTGCCCACCCCGGGCGGCCCCGGCTCGCCGTACCTGCTCTTCGGCAGCGACACGGCGGCCACCCGGGCGCAGCTCGCGGAGTTCTTCTCCCCCGCCGACGTGGCCGCCGACGACGCCCTCCAGGCCGAGCTGGCCGCGCTGCGCGACGACCTCGCCCCGGCCTGGCTCGCCGAGCCGCTGCCCGTCGAGGAGACCGCCGAGCGGCACGTCCGGCCGGCGCTGCGGCAGGTCTTCGTCGACCTCGTCCGCGGCTCGGTCGCCGACCACCTGGCCCGCTTCGACTTCCGCTCCGAGCTGCTGGTCAGCATGTACGCGGTCACCGACGGCCTCTCCGGGCTGAACGCCGGCCCCGACGACCCGGGCACCGGGCACAACTTCCTCGTGCACAACATGTGCCGGCTGCCCGGCTCCGACGGCACATGGATGATCACCGAGGGCGGGATGGGCACCGTCTCGCGCGTCTTCGCCGACGCCGCCCGGGCCGCCGGCGCGACGATCCGCACCGGCACGCCGGTCAGCGCGATCACCCTGGACGGCGGCGCGGCCGGCGGAGTGGTCCTCGCCGACGGCCGGGAGGTCGCGGCCCGGGTGGTGCTCGGCGCCTGCGACCCGTACCGGCTGATGGACCTGTTGCCCGACGGCGCGCTCCCGGCGCCGCTGGCCGACCGGATGGCGACGGTCCGCCGCCCCGGCACCACGCTCAAGCTCAACCTGGCGCTCACCGGCCTGCCCCGCTTCTCCTGCCTGCCCGGGGACGCGCCGAGCCCGTTCGGCTCGACGATCCACCTGCTGCCCGGCTCGGACTCGCTGACCGGCGGGGGCGGCGAGCCGCCGATGGCGGCGCTGCGCGCCATGTGGGCGGACGTGCAGGCGGGGCGGCTGCCCGACGAGCCGACCATCGAGTGGTACCTGCACACCACCGTCGACCCCTCGCTGTCCGACGGCCGGGGCCACCACTCGTCCGCGCTCTTCGTCCAGTCGGTGCCGTACGAGCTGGCCGGCACCACCTGGGACGAGGCGCTGCCCGGCTACGTCGACCGCCTCATCGCCATCTGCGAGCGGTACGCCCCCGGCACCGGGGACCTGATCGCCGACGCCGTGCCGCTGCCGCCGCCCGGCATCGAGGCGCACTTCGGCATCACCGGCGGGCACATCCACCACGTCGACAACACCGTCTCGTTCACCGACCGGATGCCGTACGCCACCGGCGTCGACGGCGTCTACGCCGGCAGCGCCGGCTGCCACCCGGCCGGCAGCGTCATCGGCGCCGCCGGCCACAACGCCGCCCGCCGTATCCTCACCGACCTCT
This sequence comes from Micromonospora sp. NPDC023633, assembly GCF_040640035.1. NCBI lineage: Bacteria > Bacillati > Actinomycetota > Actinomycetes > Micromonosporales > Micromonosporaceae > Micromonospora > Micromonospora sp. NPDC023633. Next base: position 17,757 of record NZ_JBFABB010000026.1, read on the forward strand.
CCCGCTGACGCGTCCCGCGCCCACCCGTCCCGCGTCGACCATGGAGTCATGGTGCCCGGTTTTCAGGCCGCTTGGTGCGGTTTTGTCGCCCACCACAACTGCATGATCGACGCGGGAGGGGCGGGAAGGGCGGGGCGGGGTAGGTGGGAGGGCGTCAGGTCAGGGTTTCGCCGGCGGGGGCGGGGGCCTGGGCGTCGACGCGATGGGCGCGCACCTTGTGGCCGACGCTGGTCAGGCAGCGGCCGCTGGCCAGGTCGAACTTCCAGCCGTGCAGCTGGCAGGTGAGCTGGTCGCCGTCGACGATGCCGAACCGGGTCAGGTCCGCCTTCAGGTGCGGGCAGCGCCGCTGCACCACCCAGTCGCCGAGGGTGATGTCCTCGGCGTCGCTGGTCCGCTCGTGCTCGTCGTACCAGCCCTCGGCGTACTGGAGGCGCTCGGTGGAGAGGCACTTGAAGAAGGCGTAGACGAACTCGTTGTACTGCCCGATCCGGGCCGCCGAGAAGCGGCAGGAGAGGAAGAGGGAGTTGACCCAGTCCACCTCGCCGATGTGCAGCAGGTGCTCGATCAGCGCCCGCTCGGTACGGAACCGGTAGCGGACCTTCTCGTCGGCGTACGGCCGGACCTGCTTGCCCGGGAAGTCCACCACGATGGATTCGATGGTCTCGCCGCCCGAGCTGTCGGTGCCCACCAGGTCGAAGCGGACCGGGCCGCCGACCCCCTTGGCCAGGTAGATCGACTCATCCAGCAGGGGCTCGACCCGGCGCTGCATCTCCTTGAGCACGTCCACCTCGGGGTGCCGCCAGGACGCCTTCTCGGCCTCGATGACCGGCCGCTTGCGCTCGCGCATCTCCTCCAGGTGGGCGACCTTGTTCGCGAAGAACTCCTCGACCGGCACCGGGTGGCTGGTCTCGCAGCTCTCGGTGGTGATCTCGGCGACGCTGCCCGGGAGCAGCACGACGCCGTTGGTGCCGCCGACCTTGGCGTACTCGCTCAGGAAGACCGACTGGTCGGGGAAGATGTTGCCCTCGTCGCCGTGGATGTCGTTGAACTGCCACAGCTCGTCGTCGAGGAAGCAGGGCGGGCCGGCGATCGGGAAGACGTGGTCGGCCTTCAGGTCGTCGATGTAGCGCCAGGTGCGGTCGAACTGCCGGTCCCGCTTCTGCTTGCCGAACGCCGTCTTCGCCGCCTGCGGCAGCTCGTAGACCATCGGGTACCAGATCGCGCCGGAGAACTGGAGCATGTGCGCGTGCACGTGGCCCAGCTCGGCGAAGACGCCCAGGTCGGTGGGGCGGGCGTCGTTCTGGTTGAGCAGCCGGACCCCGTCGTACTCCACCCACAGCGAGGAGTCGCCGATCGGGCCGTCGGTCGGGCTGGTCAGCGCCTGGATCATGATCTTCAGGCCGCCGTCCAGCTCCACGACCTGCTCGTTCGGCGCCCTCAGGAACTTGGTGAAGCCCAGCTCCCGCAGCTCGTCCTCCATCTCGGAGGTGGGGAACGCGGGCAGCAGCACGGTGGCCGACTTCGACACGAAACGCTTCAGGTGCGCCGCGTCGAAGTGGTCCCGGTGCAGGTGGGAGACGTAGAGGTAGTCGACGTCGCCGAGGGTCTCCCAGTCGAGCAGGGAGTTGTCCGGAAACGGAAACCACGAGGCGAAATAGGCCGGATTGACCCACGGGTCGCACAGGATGCTGCCCGCGGCCGTGTCGATCCGCATGCTGGCGTGCCCCGTACCGGTCACTCGCACCGCAGTTCCCCCTCAAAACGACAAACAAGGTGTACGCCAGAAACGCTACCGGAGGGAGTCTGGCGACCCACCCGCGACGCCGGTAGTGCCGATGCGCCCGGGCGGATCCGGGACCTTGGTCCCCGCTGCGGCCCTCGTACGTCCTCCGGGCCGGCGCCCGCCTCGCCCGGGCGGATCGTGCGGTCCGCCCCATCGGTCGGACCCAGCGCCGGTCCCGGCACGGGGCGTGCCAGACTAACCGGAGATCCGATCGCGAGGGAAGGACCGACAGTGGCAGGAAGCGAGCCGGTAACGTCGCCAGACCAGCACAAGCCCGGGCACCGCAAGTCCGGGCGGATCGGCGCGGTGGTCTCCGCGCTGGCCCTGCTGGCGATGCTCTGCGGCAACCACGAGGGCAGGGTCGAGAACATCTGGCTGGTCGGCCTGGCCGTGCTGCTGCTGCTCATCGTCATCGGCGACACCGTGCTGCGGCGCAACGGCCTGCGGTCCTGACCGCACCCGCGTCAACCGGCGTCGCACCGGTCCGCGCGCCGGAGGTCACACGCACGAGGGCCCGCCCCCGACCGGGGAGCGGGCCCTCGCCGTACGCGGATCAGCGGCCGAACAGGATGTCCTGCACGTCCTTGAGCGCGGCGTCGACCTCGGCCTCGAAGTAGCCGCCGGGCACCAGCCCGAAGCGCAGCGTGTCCAGCTCCTTCGGGTTCACCGGCATCGGGTTGCGCCCCTGCATGCCGCCCAGCAGGGTGTCGAAGAACCGGTCGACCTGGTCCGGGTCGTACCCGCTGCCGAACCGGCGCACCTGGAAGCTGCGACGGATCTGGTCGACGCGGTAGAGGTCGCTGCCGGGCGGGCCGGCCATCGGGGGGCCGGCCATCGGCGGCGGGCCACCCACCGGCGGACCTCCGACCGGCGGACCTCCCACCGGCGGGCCGGCGTTCGGTGGGCCGCCGAAGCCCTGCTGCGGCTGCGGGGGCGGCCCGGCCGGGCCCCGGCCCCGCAGCTCACGCAGCTCCCGCTCGGGCATCCGGATCTCGGCGGTCATGTCGGCGCGGGCCCGCCGGCCGGCCTCGAACCCGTCGAAGCGCGGCTCGTCGCCGTAGCCACCGGGGCCGTCGTAGTTGCCGGGGCCGTCGCCGTAGCCGCCGGGGCGGTCGCCGTAGTTGCCGGGGCCGTCGCTGTAGCCACCCGGGCCGTCGCCGTACTTGCCCGGGCCGTCGCCGTAGCCACCCGGGCCGTCGCCGTACTTGCCCGGGCCGTCGCCGTAGCCACCCGGGCCGTCGCCGTACTTGCCCGGACTGTCGCCGTAGCCGCCGGGGCCGTCGCCGTAGCCACCCGGGCCGTCGCCGTACTTGCCCGGGCCGTCGCCGTAGCCACCGGGGCCGGCGGGCAGGCCGCGCGGCGGCGGAGCGCCGTGGCCCATCGGGGCGCCCGGGCCCATCGGGCCGGGGCCGCCCGGGCCGCGCGGCGGCTCGTAGCCGCCCCGGGGGGCGTCGTAACCACCGGCGAAGGCGCCGGTGGGCTCGTCGTGGCGGCCGTAGCGGTCGGCGGGCGGGCCGGCCTGCGCCGGCATCGCCCGGGGCGGCATCGGCTGCGGGACCGGCGACATGCCGCGGTCGTCGCGCATCGGCGGGCCCATGCGGTCGGGCGGGCCCATGCGGTCCGGCGGACCCATCCGGTCGGGGGGACCCATCCGGTCGGGGGGACCCATCCGGTCCGGCGGACCCATGCGGTCGGGGGGACCCATCCGGTCGGGGGGGCCGAGGCGGTCGGGGGGGCCGAGGCGGTCGGCGTCCCGGGGGTCGCCGCCGCGGCCGCCGGCGCCACCGCGCTCCTCCAGCTCGGCCAGCTGCCGCTCGACCCGGTCGAGGTGCAGGTCGACCTGCCACTCGTCGTAGCCGTTGAAGCGGACCCGGAAGACGACGTCGTGGACCTCCTGGGAGGCGACGGGGGCACCCACCGGCCGGCCGTCGAGCGTCGCCTCGACCCGGTCCAGGAAGGCGTCGACCTCGTCGACCTTGTATCCCCGGCGGAGCGCCTTACGCCGGAAACGCTGACCCTGACTCGCCACTATGTCTCCTGGTCTCGTTCGCTACGCCCGGTCACGCCTTCTCCCCGGTCCGGTCGGTGTCGGTGTCCATGTCCTCGGCGGCGGCGAGCTGCCCACACGCTCCGTCGATCTCGCGACCCCGGGTGTCCCGCACGGTCGTCGACACCCCGGCCTCGCGCAGCCGCCGGACGAACTCGCGCTCGACCGGCTTCGGGCTGGCGTCCCAACGGCTGCCCGGAGTCGGGTTGAGGGGGATGAGGTTCACGTGGGTCAGCTTCCCGGCCAGCAGCCGCCCGAGCAGATCGGCTCTCCACGGCTGGTCGTTCACGTCCCTGATCATCGCGTACTCGATCGACACGCGACGCCCCGTGCGGGCCGCGTAGTCCCACGCCGCGTCCAGCACCTCGGACACCTTCCAGCGCTGGTTGACCGGCACGAGTTCGTCGCGCAGCTCATCATCGGGGGCGTGCAGCGACAGCGCAAGGGTCACCGAGAGGTCTTCGCTGGCCAGTCGGCGGATGGCCGGGACCAGCCCCACCGTGGAGACCGTGATGTGGCGCTGCGACAGCCCGAGCCCCTCGGGCGCCGGGGCGACCAGCCGACGGATCGCCGCGACCACCCGGGAGTAGTTGGCCAGCGGCTCGCCCATGCCCATGAAGACCACGTGCGACAGGCGCGGCGGCGAACCCGCCACCGCTCCGGAGGCGGCCACGCCGGCCAGGTAGACCGCCTGGTCGACGATCTCGGCGGTGGAGAGGTTGCGGGTCAGCCCGGCCTGGCCGGTGGCGCAGAACGGGCAGGCCATGCCGCAGCCGGCCTGGCTGGAGATGCAGACGGTGACGCGGTCCGGGTAGCCCATCAGCACGCTCTCCACCAGCGAGCCGTCGTGCAGCCGCCAGAGCGCCTTGCGGGTCGCGCCGTCGTCGCAGGCCAGCTCGCGGACCGGGGTGAGCAGCCGGGGCAGGAGCCGGTCGGCGAGCTTCTCCCGGGTGGCGGCCGGCAGGTCGGTCATCTGCCCCGGATCGCGCACCAGCCGGCCGAAGTAGTGGGTGGAGATTTGCTTGGCGCGGAACGCCGGCTCCCCCAGCTCGGTGACCAGGGCCCGGCGGCCGGCGAGGTCGAGATCGGCGAGGTGACGGGGAGGCATCGCGGGCCGCCGCCCGGGGGCGTCGGGGTCTGCGGGAATCAGGGGCAGGCTCGTCATGGCGCGTCCAGTCTGTCACGCCGGATGGCCGACACACCCGTCCGGAGGTGCCGAATCGCCCCCCGCCGCCCGGGCGGAACCGCTGACGACGGGTGATTCACGCCTCACTCCAGCACCGGGACGAAGACCGCCAGGAGCAGGTACGCGGTCGGCAGCGCGAAGAGGATCGAGTCCAACCGGTCCATCAGGCCGCCGTGCCCCGGGAGCAGGTTGCTCATGTCCTTCACCCCGAGGTCCCGCTTGATCATCGACTCGGCGAGGTCACCGAGGACGGCGGCGCCGGAGACGGCCAGCCCGAAGAGCGCGCCCCACCACGGGGCCACGTCGAGGAGCAGCCAGAGCAGCAGGGCGCTGCCCAGCGCCGCGGCGGTGACCGAGCCGGCGAAGCCCTCCCAGGACTTCTTCGGGCTCACCGAGGGGGCCATCGGGTGCTTGCCGAAGCTGACGCCGGCCGCGTACCCGCCGGTGTCGGAGAGGACCACCGCGGCCAGCGTCACCAGCACCCGCAACTCGCCGTCCTCGGGCACCGCCGCCAGCAGCGCGGCGAACCCGCCGAGGAACGGCACGTACACGGCGATGAGGGTGGCGGCGGTCAGGTCCCGCTGGAAGCCGCCCGGCCCGTCGCCGAGCCGCCACACCATGGTGCCCAGCACGGTCACCAGCAGGCCGAGGCTGAGCGCGTCGGGGCCGGAGAACCAGGCCAGCCCGACGGTGAGCACCCCGCCGGCAACCAGCGGCACCAGCGGCGGATGGGCGCCGCTGCGGCGGACCGCCCGGGCCATCTCCCAGATGCCGACGCCGACCGCCGCGGCCACCACCACCAGGAAGGCAGGCGGGTAGAAGAACAGCGGCACCACGATCAGGGCGCCGAGACCCACGCCGACGGCGATGGCCGCCGGCAGGTTGCGCCCGGCCCGGCTCGGGACGGGCTGCTGGGTCGCGGGCCGGTCGATGCCGGCCCGGCGCCGGCCGCGCTGTCGGCGGCCCAGCGGCCGCGCGGGCTCGGGCTCCGGCTCGACGTCCCGGACCGGTTCGAGCTGGGTGGTCGGGTACTCGGAGTCGTCGGGCTGGCCGCGGTGGCCGTTCATCGCGGCCGGGTCACCGCCGGCCACCACGTCGGCGGGCGGGCGGGGGTGGGCCGGCGCCTCGGCGTACGCGTCGGGGAGAACGGCGGGACCGCGGTGCCACTGACCCGGATCGATCTCGGGCTCCGGCCAGGGGAGGCCGGGCCCCGGTGCGGAAGTGGGGGCGTCGGGGCGGTCCCAGCCGCGGGGCTCGGCGCTGCCGTGGGGATCGAGGTGGGCCATCACGCACCGAGCGGGACCGGCACGAGATCCATCAGATGACGCACAACCACAACCATTCCCCTACCCGCGCGACTGTTCCGTCCGGTTGACCCGCCCGACGGCCGGCCGATCCCCACCGTTCACCGCAGGGTGGCCGGGAATCCTGCCGAGCCTACTGCACCCACCGATCCCTCACGTCGGACCGGCCCCGCGCCGCCCTCCTCGACGACGGTGGCACCGGGCCCCGCCGCCCGGGAGCGGACGGCGGAGCGCCGGTGCCACGATGCCGTCGTCGCCGGTGGAGGCCGGCGTACGGCTCACACCTCGAGAAGCTCGTTCTCCTTGTGCTTGACCAGGTCGTCGACGGCGGCGACGAAGCGCTGGGTCAGGTCGTCGAGTTCCTTCTCGGCGCGGCGGCCGTCGTCCTCGCCGACCTCGCCGTCCTTGACGAGCCGGTCCAGCTCCTCCTTGCCCTTGCGGCGGATGTTGCGGATGGCCACCTTGGCCTCCTCACCCTTGTGCCGGGCGACCTTGATCATCTCTCGGCGGCGCTCCTCGGTCATCTGCGGCAGCAGGATGCGGAGCTGGTTGCCCTCGTTGTTCGGGTTGGCGCCGAGGTCGGAGTCGCGGATCGCCTTCTCCATGGCGTTGATCTGCGAGTTGTCGTACGGCTTGATGATCACCATGCGCGGCTCGGGCACCCCGATGGACGCCATCTGGGGCAGCGGGGTGGGGCTGCCGTAGTAGTCGATGATGATCTTGGAGAACATGGCGGCGTTGGCGCGACCGGTGCGGATCGCGCCGAACTCCTCCTTGGCGTGCTCGATGGCACGCTCCATCTTTTCCTCGGCCTCGAGGAGGGTGTCGTCGATCACCGGTCTCCTCGCCTCCTTCTGTGCTCGTCGTGGGCTTGTCGTGTCGGAGGGACCGCTGAGGTCGGGGTCACGCGACCGCTCAGGCGGTGATCAGGGTGCCGATCTTGTCGCCACCCACGGCCCGGATGATGGTGTCGTCGCCCTGCGCGCCGAAGACCAGCATCGGCAGGCCGTTCTCCATGCACAGGCTGAACGCGGCGGCGTCGGCGACCCGCAGGTTGCGCCGTAGCACCTCGGAGAAGGTGATCGAGTCGAACTTGCTGGCGGTCGGGTCGACCCGCGGGTCGGCGGTGTAGACGCCGTCCACGCCGTTCTTGCTCATCAGCACCACGTCGGCGCGGATCTCCAGGGCCCGCTGGGCGGCCACGGTGTCGGTGGAGAAGTACGGCATGCCGGCGCCCGCGCCGAAGATCACCACGCGGCCCTTCTCCAGGTGCCGGATGGCGCGCAGCGGGATGTACGGCTCGGCGACCTGGGCCATCGTGATCGCGCTCTGCACGCGCGTCTCGATGCCCTCCTTCTCCAGGAAGTCCTGCAACGCGAGGCAGTTCATCACGGTGCCGAGCATGCCCATGTAGTCGGCCCGGGCCCGGTCCATGCCGCGCTTCTGCAGCTCGGCGCCCCGGAAGAAGTTGCCGCCGCCGACCACCACCGAGACCTGCACGCCGCGGCGGACCACGGTGGCGATCTGCCGGGCGATGGCCTGCACGACGTCCGGGTCGACCCCGATCGCGCCCCCGCCGAACACCTCACCGGAGAGCTTCAGCACCACCCGGCGGGCCCGACCGGGGGGTGGCGCCGTCGGATCGTCCGCCGCCAGACTCCGGTCACTCACAACCTGCGTCATCCGCCCCGCCCTTCCCCATGCGCACGTCCCGTACGCCCCGTACCGCGAAACTGCCGTAGCCGACCCTATGTGACGAGGAGGCCGCGGTGCCTGTCACGTACACCGGCGGCCTCCTCGTCGACGTTTCCCTGCCCGCGGCGCGCGAAGCGCCCGGGGCGGCTCAGGCCTGGCCGACCTCGAACCGCACGAAGCGGGTGACCTCGATGCCGGCCTCGGCCAGCAGCTGCTTCACCGACTTCTTGTTGTCGGCGACCGACGCCTGCTCGAGCAGGACGTAGTCCTTGAAGAACGCGTTCACCCGACCCTCGACGATCTTCGGCAGGGCCGCCTCGGGCTTGTTCTCCTCGCGGGCGGTCTGCTCGGCGATGCGCCGCTCGGACTCGACGACGTCGGCCGGCACCTCGTCCCGGGTGAGGTACTTCGGCCGCATGGCGGCGATCTGCATCGCCACGCCCCGGGCGTCCGAGTCGGACGCCTCGTCGCCGGCCGTGCTCGTGTACTGCACCAGCACGCCGACCGCCGGGGGCAGGTCCTGGCTCTTGCGGTGCAGGTAGACGGCGGTGGTGCCGTCGAGCTTGGCGAACCGGTTGAGGACGAGCTTCTCGCCGATCTTGGCGGACTGCTCCTGCACCAGGTCGGCGACGGTCTTGCCGTCCAGCTCGGTGGCGAGCAGCTCCTCGGCGGTGCCGACGCCGCTGCGCTCGCCGTGCTCCACCAGCTGCTGGGCCAGCTCGATGAAGGCGTCGGTCTTGGCGACGAAGTCGGTCTCGCAGTTGAGCTCGAGCAGCGCCTTGCCGGAGTGGGCGATCAGACCGTTGGCGGCCGTACGGCCGGCCCGCTTGCCGACGTCCTTGGCGCCCTTGACGCGCAGGATCTCGACGGCCTTGTCGAAGTCGCCCTCGGCCTCGGTCAGCGCCTTCTTGCAGTCCATCATGCCGGCGCCGGTGAGGTCGCGGAGCTTCTTGACGTCCGCGGCGGTGAAGTTGGACATGGCTCTCTCTTCGGTGTTGAGACTGCGGGTGGGTTGGTCCTGGTGCCGGTTACCCGGATCCGGGCGCGACGTGCCCGGCGTACCTGCCGCTCCCCGCCGCCCGGGAGAACGGGCGGCGGGGAAGCGGCGGTGCGGTCACTCCGCGGCGGCGGTCGCCGGCTGCTCGACCGGCTGGGCCGGCTCGGCCTGCGGGGCCTGCTCGGCCTGCTCGGCCTGCGGGGCCTGCTCGTCGGCCTTCTTCGGCTCCTCGAGCAGCTCGCGCTCCCACTCGGCCAGCGGCTCGTCGGAGGCGACGCCCGGCTCCGGCTTCTCGTCGCTGCCGCGACGACGGCCGGAACGGGCGATCAGGCCGTCGGCGACGGCGGCGGCCACGACCCTGGTCAGCAGCTCGGCCGAGCGGATCGCGTCGTCGTTGCCCGGGATCGGGAAATCGACCTCGTCCGGGTCGCAGTTGGTGTCGAGCACCGCGATCACCGGGATGCCCAGCTTGCGGGCCTCGTCGACGGCGATGTGCTCCTTCTTGGTGTCGACCACCCAGATCGCGGCCGGGAGCTTCTGCATGTCCCGCAGACCGCCGAGGGTGCGGGTCAGCTTGATCTTCTCGCGGGAGAGCTGCAGGGTCTCCTTCTTGGTGTACCCGGCGGCGGTGCCGCTCAGGTCACCCAGGGCCTCCAGCTCCTTCATCCGCTGGAGCCGCTTGTAGACCGTCTGGAAGTTGGTCAGCATGCCACCGAGCCAGCGGTGGTTGACGTACGGCTGACCGACCCGGGTCGCCTGCTCGGCGATGGCTTCCTGGGCCTGCTTCTTGGTGCCGACGAAGAGGATGCTGCCACCCTCGGCGACGGTCCCGCGCACGAACTCGTAGGCCTTCTCGATGTAGTCGAGGGTCTGGCGCAGGTCGATGATGTAGATACCGTTGCGCTCGGTGAAGATGAAGCGCTTCATCTTCGGGTTCCAGCGCCGGGTCTGGTGCCCGAAGTGGACACCGCTCTCCAGCAGCTGACGCATGGTCACGACGGCCATGGTGGGGTACTCCTCGTGGTCCCTGGTTGTCCCGCCCGGCCAGGCGGCCGGGCGTCCTGGCGCCCGGTCGGCGGCCATGGCGGGCCCGACCAAGATCGGGACCAGGGAGGCCGTCGCCCCACGACGGCTCGTGGAGAGGGCGCGCGAGGTCGACCGCGCGAGGCGGTCGCCAGTCGACCAGTGTACGCCCCTTCCCCGCCCCCGACGCCTCGGGTGCGAGGAAGGGGTCGGATCGCTCATTTCCGGCACCAGACGCGCCGGTCGAGGGTCAGCCGACGGCGAGGGCGGCGGCGACGAAGAGCACCAGGCCGACGGTCAGGTACGCCGTCGGCGGGCGCAGCCAGCCCCGGCTCCCCTCCGCCAGCGACAGCCCGCCGGTGCGCAGCCCGTACAGGCCGATCGCGAAGATCGGCAGGCCGCAGACCAGGAAGATCCCCACCACGATGTCGGCGGCCGAGACCGGGTCGCCGGTCACGCCGCTGAACAGCACCTGCATCGCGGGCACCTCGAACACCACGACCAGCAGGGTGAAGAGCGCGGCCAACGCCGGCCGCCGGGTCCGGTAGACCCCGTCGCCCGCCGGCGGTCCCGGTTGCGGCGCGACCACCGGCGGGTACGCCGGCAGCTCCCCCGGCGGGAGGTCGGCACGGGGCGCGATCGGCGGCATCAGCCCGGTCGGCATCTCCAGCGCGTTCGGGGTCTCGACCGGCCGGGCGGGCTCGTCGACCGGCTTCTCCGCCGGGTTCGTGGGCTCGGCCGCCCGCCCGGGCGCGACGATCGGATACCCGCCCAGCGGGGCCGGGTGGGGCGGTTCCACGGTCCGCTCGACGGGTCCCGCCCCGGCCAGGGCGTCGACCCCCGACGTCGACAGCGCGTCGCGGGCCCCCCTCGATTCCCGGGCGGCGCGTCGGCCCGGACGGTCGGTGGGCAGTTCCCCGGAGGCGTCCGGATCCGCCTCGGCCCGGCGCGAGCGGCTCGCCCGGTATCCCTCCGTCTCCGACCGGGCGTCCCCGAGCGGCGGCACTGCGGCGAAGCGCCCCGAATCGCCCTCCCCGAACCTCGCGGGCTCCGATCCAGTGGCGGCGAACCGGCCCGAATCCTCCGGTCCCGTCACGGCGAACCGGCCCGAATCCTCCGATCCAGTGGCGGCGAACCGGCCCGAATCCTCCGGTCCCGTCACGGCGAACCGGCCGGAGTCCTCCGGTCCCGTGACGGCGAACCGGCCGGAGTCCTCCGGTCCCGTGACGGCGAACCGGCCGGAGTCCTCCGGTCCG
>NZ_JBFABB010000026.1:29146-66861 GCF_040640035.1 Micromonospora sp. NPDC023633
ACGGCGAACCGGCCGGAGTCCTCCGGTCCCGTGACGGCGAACCGGCCGGAGTCCTCCGGTCCCGTGACGGCGAACCGGCCGGAGTCCTCCGGTCCGGCGAGGCGGCCCCGGTCGGCCTCGACCGCCCCGAAGCGCCCGGAGTCGGGCTCGACGGACCCGAAGCGTCCCGAGTCGGGCTCCGTCGACGGGCCGAAGCGTCCTGCTTCGCCGCGCCGGGTCCCCACGGGATCGCCGTAGCGGCCGTCCTCCGCGGCCCGGCGCGGCCCGGGGGCGCTCAGGTCGTCGTCCCGGTACCGGGTGTCGGCCGGGCCGCGCCAGTCCGCCTCCCCGTAGCCGCTCTCACGGTCACGGTCGCGGTCGCGGTCGGCCGGATACCAGCGCGACTCCTGATCTTCGACAAAGTTCCGTCGTCCGTCCACGTCCGGCACCGTATGCGACCGGCTCCACGGACGCCATTCGCCCCCTGGACGCCCGCGTGCACCGGGTCACCACGCGGCGACGGGCGGGCCGGTCCGGCTGTGTGGCGCAGCGGGCGGTTCGTCGCGGCGGTGCATGCGCGGTTCGTGCCGGCGGTGCAGTGCGCGGTTCGTGGGGGCGGTTCGCCGGCGCCGACCGTATAGCACGCCGAGGGCATGATCGTCCGTTCGTCCACAGCGCGTCCGCCGTCCACAGCTTCCGCGGCGCGGGGCGGCGGCTCCCCGTCCGTCGGGTGCACCGTGCCGGCATGACGAAGCGGAACCAGGCGGTCGGCGCGTACGGCGAGCGGTGCGCCGTCCGGCACCTGATCGGGGCGGGACTGCGCCCGGTGGCCCGGAACTGGCGCTGCCCGGCCGGGGAGATCGACATCATCGCGTGGGACGGGCCGGTGCTCGCCTTCTGCGAGGTGAAGACCCGCCGCACCGACGAGTTCGGTCCGCCGGCGGAGGCGGTCGTACCGGCCAAGGCCCGCCGGCTGCGCGGGCTCGCCGCCCGTTGGCTCGCCGACACCGGCACCACCGCCGACGAGGTGCGTTTCGACGTCGTCTCGGTACGCCTCACCGGCACCGGCGCCGCCCGGGTCGAGCACCTCAAGGGGGCGTTCTGATGGGCGGGCCCGACCGGACGGAGTCCGGCGGCACGGGCCGGCGGGCGGCGTCGTGAGCTACGCGAAGGTGCTCTGCGTGGGCCTGGTCGGCGTCACCGGGCATTTGGTGGAGGTCGAGGCCGACCTGGCGGCCGGCCTGCCGGCGGTGGTGATCTCGGGGCTGCCGGACACCGCTCTGCACGAGGCCCGGGACCGGGTCCGCGCGGCCGTGGTCAACTCCGGTCAGCGGTGGCCCAACCGGCGGATCACCCTCAACCTGCTGCCGGCCGACCTGCCGAAGTTCGGCTCCGCGTTCGACCTGGCGATCGCGGCGGCCTTGCTGGGCGGCTCCGGCGAGCTGCCGCTGCTGCCGCTCGAACACGTGGTGGTCCTGGGCGAGCTGGGCCTCGACGGCACGGTCCGCCCGGTGCGCGGCGTGCTGCCGATGGTCGCCGCGGCAGCCCGGGCCGGCGTCGGGAAGGTGATCGTCCCGGCCGGCAACGCCGCTGAGGCGGCGGTCGTCCCCGGGGTCCGGGTCCGGGCGGTCGACACGCTGCACCGGTTGGTCAGCTTCATCCGCGACGGCTCGCCCCTGATCGAGCCGGAGCCGGACGGCCCGCCGCCGGCCGGCGGTGGGCCCGACCTGGCCGAGGTCGCCGGGCAGGGGCTGGGCCGAAGGGCGCTGGAGGTGGCCGCGGCGGGTGGGCACCACCTGGCGCTGGTCGGGCCGCCGGGAGCCGGCAAGACCATGCTCGCCGAGCGCCTTCCGTCGATCCTGCCGGAGCTGGACGACGAGGCCGCGCTGGAGGTCACCGCGCTGCACTCGATCGCCGGGCTGCTGCCGCCGGGCGGCCGGTTGCTGCGCCGCCCGCCGTTCCAGGCGCCGCACCACACGGCGACGGTGCCGTCGCTGGTCGGCGGCGGTTCCGGGCTGGCCCGTCCCGGCGCGGTCTCGCTCGCCCACCGGGGCGTGCTCTTCCTCGACGAGGCGCCCGAGTTCAGCCGGGGCGCGCTGGAGGCGCTGCGCCAGCCGCTGGAGAACGGCCGGGTCCGGCTGGCCCGCAGCCGGGGCGGCGCCGAATACCCGGCCCGTACGCAGCTGGTACTGGCGGCCAACCCGTGCCCGTGCGCCAAGCCGGCCGGGGACGCGTACTGCGAATGCCCGCCGCAGGCCCGGCGGCGCTACCTGAGCCGGCTCTCCGGGCCGTTGCTGGACCGGATCGACGTGCAGGTGCGGCTGCCGCCCGTCCGGGCGGCCGAGCTGATGGCGACCACCGTCGACAGCGAGGCCTCCGCCACCGTTGCCGCGCGGGTGGCGGAGGCCCGCCGGGCGGCGGCCGCGCGCTGGGCGGTGCTCGGCCACCGGCTCAACGCCGAGATACCCGGCCCGTACCTGCGCCGCCCGCCCTGGCGCTTGCCCGGGCCGGACACGGCAGAGCTGCGGGCCCGGCTGGACTCCGGATCGCTGTCGGCCCGGGGCTTCGACCGGATCATCCGCCTGGCCTGGACGATCGCGGATCTGGACGGTCGGGACCGCCCCGATCGGGAGGACGTCCGGGAGGCCATCCAATTGAGGACGGGGGACACGACGTGAGCACCGACGACGAGACGCTGGCCAGGGTGGCGCTCACCTGGCTCGCCGAGCCGGGCACCTGGTCGGTGCACCGGCTGGTCGACCGGCTGGGCCCGGTGGCGGCGCTCGACCTGCTGCTCGACGGGGGCGCGCCGGAGGAGACGCTGCGCAACACCGTGGCGGCCCGTTGCGCGGCCGGCGACGCCAGGGCCGTCGCGGCCGAGGCGCTGGCCCGCACGGACCGGCTCGGCGCCCGGATCGTCGTCCCCGACGACGACGAGTGGCCCGTACGGACCGACGACCTGCGCCGGCTCCGGCTGCCCGGCGCCTACCGGCGGGTCGACGTCGAGACCGCTCCCCCGCTCTGCTTCTGGGTACGCGGCTCGTGGCCGCTCGGGGAGGCGTTCGACCGCTCCGTCGCGGTCGTCGGTGCCCGCGCCGCCACCGGGTACGGCACGCACGTCGCCACGGAACTCGGCTACGGGCTGGCCGACCGGGACTGGACCGTCGTCTCGGGCGGCGCCTTCGGCATCGACGCCGCGGCCCACCGGGGCGCGCTCAACGCCGGTGGCCGCACCGTGGCGGTGCTCGCCTGCGGCGTGGACCGCCCGTACCCGATGGGCAACGCGGCGCTGTTCGACCGGATCGCCGAGACCGGGCTGCTGGTCAGCGAGTGGATGCCGGGCGCCGATCCGCTCCGGCCCCGGTTCCTCATCCGCAACCGGGTGATCGCGGCGGGCACCCTCGGCACGGTGCTGGTCGAGGCGGCTGCCCGCAGCGGCGCCACGCAGACCACCCATCGGGCGCTCGCCCTGGACAAACCCAGCATGGTGGTGCCCGGCCCGGTCACGTCGGCGATGTCCGTCGGCGCCCACGAGACGCTGCGGGACCATCCGAGGGCCCGGCTGGTGACCGGCGTCGCGCAGGTGCTGGAGGAGGTCGGCCGGATCGGCGACCTGGCACCCGTACCGCGCGGCCCGCAGCGGCCGGTCGACCTGCTCGACGACGACGCGCGGGCCGTCGTCGAGGCGTTGCCCCGTCGGGGGGCGGTGGGCGTGGACGTCCTCGCCGCGCGGGCCGGGCTGCCCGTCCGTACCGCGCTGCGGAAGCTGTCGATGCTCGAGGAGCTGACGCTGGTGCTCCGCCGCGACGACGGGTACGCCCTCGCGCCGCCGCCGGCCAGGAGCGCGACCACCGCGCGACCGGCGACGCCGGAGGAACCGTGAGCCCGGTCAGTCACCCTCGAAGCGGATCTCCATCGCGCGGTCCTGTCGGCAACGCCGCGCCAGCCGGTCCAGCTGGCGCACGTGCGTCATTTCCGGCGTCGACCGGGCCACCTCGGCGAGGCAGCGCACCTCGGCGAGGAGCTGCGGCGCCTGGCCGGCGGGGACCACCAGCTCGCCGACCGGATCCACCCGGTCGAGCAGTGGGGTACGCCCGCCGCCCCGGACCCGCCTGACGAGATTCAGCAGCACGTCGTCGGGATCGGGCAGCACCTCGGCCGGCACGACGCGGCGCCGGCCGGAGCCCGCCCCGACCGCCCGGTAGAGGACGACGTCCACCCCCATGTCCGGCCCCCTTCGTCGAGCCTGGTCCCGTCGCGCGGCGACCACGACCAGGGCCCACCTCCGCTGGTACGACCAGTCTGCTCGCACCGGCCGGCGCAATCCATCACCCGGACCACGCGCCCGTCACCGGACCACCCGCTGAGCCGGCTCGGCCGGTCGGCTCTCGGCGGCCCGGCTGCACGGCGGCCCGGTGCCCTGCCGGAGCCGCCGGCCGACCGTAGGCTGGTCGTGTGCCGCCCGAGGATCCGCCGCCCACCGCCGCCACGGCCTCGCCCCGCACGACCGCACCCGCAGCTCGGTCCAACGGGGCGGGGACGCGCCCGCGAGGGACGCCGGCCGCCCGGGCTCGGCGGCCGGCGGGTCTGCGCCGCCACGAACGCGCGGGTGGTTGCGGGGGAGCCGCCGTGAGGTGGGTGGTTGCGAGGGAGTCGTGGTGAGGCGGGAGGCGAACGGCACCCGGGCGATCCACGCGGCCCTCCCACCGGCGATGCGGGAGGCGGTGGACGACTTCGCCGGGCACCTGGCCGGTGTGCGCAACCGGTCCGCCCACACGGTCCGGGCGTACGTCGGTGACGTGGTGTCCCTGTTGGACCACGCCCACCGGATGGGCTGCGCCGAACTACCGGAGCTGGACCTCGCCGTGCTGCGCAGTTGGCTGGCGAAGCAGCGGACGATGGGGACCGCCCGGACGTCACTCGCCCGCCGGGCCGCCTCGGCGCGGACGTTCAGCGCCTGGGCGCACCGCTGCGGACTGCTCCCCGCCGACGTGGCCGGCGCCCTGGCCAGCCCGCGCGCCCACCGGGACCTGCCGACCGTGCTGCGCGCCGACCAGGCGGCCGCCCTGGTCGAGGCGCCGGGCCGGCTCGCCCCGGGCGTGCCGCCACCCGCCGAGAGCGACTTCCGGCCATCGTCGTCCGGTCAGGGCGACTCCCGACCGACGCCGTCCGCCGAGGACGGCTCCCGGGCCACGCCGTCCGTGGCCGGTGACTCCCGACCGACGTCGCCTCCCGAGGACGGCTCACGGCCGACGTCGCCAGGGTCGTCGGATCCGTCCCGGGCGGCCGACGGGGTCGCCGAGGCGGTGCTGCTGCGGGACCGGGCGCTGCTGGAGCTGCTCTACGGCACGGGGGTACGGATCAGCGAGGCGTGCGGCCTCGACGTCGCCGACGTCGACCACGCGCGCCGGGTCGTGCGGGTGTTCGGCAAGGGCGGCCGGGAACGCGCCGTCCCGTACGGGGTGCCGGCGCAGCGGGCGCTCGACGAGTGGCTGTGCCACGGCCGGCCGGCACTGGCCGCACCGCACTCCCGCGACGCGCTGCTGCTCGGCGCCCGCGGCGGACGGCTCAACCCGACGACGGCACGGCGGGTCGTCAGCGGGTACGCGGACGCCGCCGGCCTGCCTCCGGTCAGCCCGCACGGGCTGCGGCACTCGGCGGCCACCCACCTGCTCGAGGGCGGCGCCGACCTGCGGGCGGTGCAGGAGCTGCTGGGCCACTCGTCCCTGGCGAGCACCCAGATCTACACCCACGTCTCCGTGGAGCGGCTCCGCGCCGCCTACCGCCAGGCCCACCCCCGCGCCTGAGCCCAGCCGTCCCGGCCGCCCCGCGCCCGGGTTCCCCGCCTGCGGCCGGGGCTGCCTCCACGCCCGCGCACCGCCCCGGCCGGTCGCGAGCCGATTCCGAGCAGCCGGACCCGACCAGCCCGGGCACGACCGACCGGGACCGGCCGGCCCAGGCACGACGGACCAGCACCGACCAGCCCGGCACGACGGGCAGGCTGGCCTCCGACCAGGACGGGCAGCATGGCCCAGGACCGACCAGCCCAGGCAGGACGGGCGGCCCGGCAGGACGGACCGACGGTCAGGATCGGCGCGGCGACGAGCCCGGCCCGTCGGGGGCCGAGCCCCGGAGCACGACGTGCGGCTCCCGCCCGAGGTCCAGGCACATCCGCACGTCGTCGTAGCGTTCGTCGCCCACCTCGATGACGTTCGGCAGCCGCCCCCACTCGCGGAAGCCGAGGCGCTCGTAGAGCTCGATGGCACCGTGGTTGTTGCCGCGCACGCCCAGCGCGAGGGTCTCGATGCCGGCCTTGCGGGCGTCGTCGACCAGCGCGCCGGTGACGAGGCGACCGATCCCGCGGCCACGGGCGGCGGGGTGTGCGGTGATCTTCTCCAGGTCGGCGTAGTGGGCGAAGATCGGCTTCGGACCGCGCCGCCACGTCCCGGTGCCCACCACCCGGTCGTCCAGCACGGCGAGGACCAGCGCGGCGTCGCCGGCCTCGACCAGACCGAGTACCCCGTCCAGCCAGGCGTCGGTCTCGGCGCGGCCGGGCGGGACCGCGTACCCGATCGCACCGCCGCGCTCGGCGACCGCGTGCAGCACCCGGTGCACCTCGGCACGGAGCTGCCGGTCGGCCGCGGTCGGCCAGCGCAGTTCGACGTCCATGACCAGCGATTCTCCGGGATCGAGGAGGGTCGACCGACACGGGCACCCGACGCGACGCGCCCCGGACGGGCGCCCGGCGGCGGTGCCCGACGGACCGTACCCGGCGGAACGGCGGCGGGACATCGACCGGTCGCTACGATCATCGGGTGAGCCTCCCGCAGCCGCCCGAGCCGATTGCGGCAGCCCGCCTGCTCTTCTCGCTCGACCCGGCGGTCAGCCACCTGAACCACGGTTCGTTCGGCGCGGTGCCGATCGCCGTGCAGCGGTCCCAGCAGCGGCTGCGCGACGAGATGGAGGCCAATCCGCTGCGCTTCTTCACGCAGGGCCTGGTCGACCGGATCACCCACACCCGCCGGCACCTGGCCGGCTTCCTGGGCGCCGACCCGGACGGCACCGCGCTGGTCCCGAACGCCACCACCGGCGTGGCCGTGGTGCTCCAGTCGCTCGGCCTGCGCCCCGGCGACGAGGTGCTCACCACCGACCACGGCTACGGCGCGGTCGGCCTCTCCATCGCCCGGGAGTGCCGGCGTACGGGGGCGGTCACCCGGGCGTTGCCCGTCCCGTTGGCCGCCTCGGACGAGGAGATCCTCCAGATCGTCCGCGCCGGGCTGCGCCCCGGCCGGACCCGGCTGCTCGTCGTGGACCAGCTCACCTCGGCCACCGCCCGGCTCTTCCCCGTCGCCGCGATCGTCGGCGTGGCCCGGGAGCATGGGATACCGGTCCTCGTCGACGCCGCGCACGCCCCGGGCATGCTTCCGACGCCGGTGGGCGACGTCGGCGCCGACTTCTGGGTGGGCAACCTGCACAAGTGGGCGTACGCGCCGCGCGGCACCGCCGTGCTGGTGGTCGCCCCGACGTGGCGGGAGCGGATCGAACCGCTGGTCGTCTCCTGGGAGCAGGAGTCGGGGTTCCCCGGCCGGGTCGAGTGGGCGGCGACGCAGGACTACACGGGCTGGCTGGCCGCGCCGGTGGGCCTGTTCACGCTGCGCAGCCTCGGCGTCGACCGGGTACGCGGGCACAACGCCGCGCTGGCGGCGTACGGCCAGCGGGTGCTGGGGGACGCGCTCGGGGTGGCCCCCGCCGACCTGCCGGACCCCGGCGGACCCGGGATCGCCATGCGGATCGTCCCGCTGCCGGCGGGCCTGGCCACCACGCTCGACGCGGCGCGGGCGCTGCGGGAACGCATCGCCGAGCGGCTCGCCACCGAGGTCGCGGTCATGGCCTGGAACGGGCGGGGCTGGCTGCGGCTCTGTGCCCAGGTCTACAACACCCCGGACGAGTACGAACGGCTCGCGGTGCGGCTCCCCCCGCTGCTCGCCCAGCGCTGAGGTGCGAGGAAGGGCCCCTTCCTGACGTTCCGCCGTGCAGGAAGGGCCCTCCTGACCGGCAACCCCACCACCGCAGTTCCCCACCTTCACCGTCAGACGGACGAGCGGCCCGGACGAGCGGCGCGGACCAACAACGCGGACGAACGGCCCCGACGAGCGGCGCGGACGAACGGCGCCCCTGGTCGGCGCGCTGGCGAACGGCGCGCGGGCGGATGGGGTCGGCCCGGGGTCGACGCCGTCGAGTGGCAGCAGCCGCACGGGTCCCAGGCCGAGCAGGGCCAGCGGATCCAGGTAGTCGGCGCCGCGCCGCAGCCCCCAGTGCAGGCAGGCGGGAGCGGGGCAGCCCGGATGGCCCGCGAGCAGGGCGCCCAACGGTGTTCCGGCGGCCAGGCGGTCGCCGGGGCGCACCGCCGGCGACACCGGCTCGTGGGTGGTCCGCAGTCCGTCGGCGTGCCCGACCGTGACGACGGGCCGGCCGGCCACCAGGCCGGCGAAGAGCACCGTGCCGGCACCGGCGGCCCGCACGGTCGCGCCCGGCGCGGCGGCCAGGTCGACGCCCCGGTGTCCGGGCAGCCACGGCCGTGGCGGTGGGTCGAACCGGCGGACCGGGCGCGGGACGCCGTCGAGCGGCCACCGGAACCGCGTCGCCCGGAACGCCGCAGCCCAGGACGCGACGGCCCTGAACGACGGGACCCCGGACGACGGAACTCCGGACGGCGCGGCCCAGGGCGGCACGGCCCCGGGCGATCCGGCCCCAGGCGACCCGGCCCCGGGCACCACGACGCCGGGCGGCCCCGCCCCGGACGTCGACGCGGCGGCACTTTCGACGGCGGGCGGCCGGAGCGCCGCCGGCACCGGCGAGGGGACGGGCGCGGCGGCCGGCCCCAGGGACAGCAGGGCGGCGCAGAGCACGGCAGCGCCGGTACGCGTGGCTGGTCGCATGGGGCGCAGCCTGCCCGGCGGGCGTTCGCCACCGCCACCCGCGACGCCCCACTCCTGTGGACGGAGGGTGTCCTGTGGACGGACGCCCGGAAGGCGATTCGATCTGCTACGGGGCCGGCGGCCGACCCACGACGCCGCGACGCCGCGACGCCACGACGCCACGACGCCACGAGGCAGCGAGGCCACGAGGCCACCACCGCCGACTGGCGGCCCGCCGTCGGACGGGCCCGAGGGCGGCGGCCGGCGACGGCGAGGCCTAGGCTGGGTCGGACGAACGGCGGAGCCGCCGCCGTCCGGCCCGGGGAGGCCTCGATGACCACCGTGGACGGCGTCAGCGGGCCCTCCCGCGTGGCGGAGCCCGGCGAGGGGATCACCGCCGAGGAGTTGCAGCTCGCCGCCCGCAACCACGGCATCCCGCTGGAGGCTCTGCGCTACGACGTGACCCCGGCCGGCCTGCACTACCTGCTCATCCACTACGACATCCCGGACCTCGACCCGGCCACGCACGCGCTGACCGTGGCCGGCGCGGTGGAGCGGCCGCTGACCCTCGACCTCGCCGCGCTGCGCGAGCGGCCCCGGGTCACCCGCCGCGTGACGCTGGAGTGCGCCGGCAACGGGCGCGCCCTGCTGCACCCCAGGCCGGTGAGCCAGCCGTGGCTGGTGGAGGCGGTCGGCAACGCGGAGTGGACCGGCACCCCGCTGGCGCCGCTGCTGCGCGAGGCGGGGATCGCCGCCGACGCCGTGGACGTCGTGTTCACGGGCGCCGACCACGGCGTGGAACGCGGCGTCGAGCAGGACTACCAGCGGGCGCTGCCGGCCGCCGACGCGCTGCGCGAGGAGGTGCTGCTGGCGTACGAGATGAACGGCGCTCCGCTACTGCCGCAGCACGGCGCCCCGCTGCGGCTGATCGTGCCCGGCTGGTACGGCATGGCGCACGTCAAGTGGCTGCGCGCGATCGACGTACGCACCGAGGCGTTCGACGGCTACCAGAACGCGGTCGCCTACCGGCTGCGGCGGGACGCGGACGACCCCGGGGTGCCGGTGACCCGGATCGAGCCGCGGGCGCTGGTCCGGCCGCCCGGCTTCCCCGACTTCATGTCCCGCACCCGCGTGCTGCGGCCCGGTCCGTGCACGCTGGACGGTCGCGCCTGGTCCGGTCACGCCCCCGTCGTCTCGGTGGAGGTGACCACCGACGGCGGGGCCAGTTGGCAACCGGCCTTCCTGGACGAGCAGGCCGGCGGGGAGTTCGCCTGGCGCCGGTGGCGCTACGAGTGGACGGCCTCGCCGGGCAGGCACGTCCTCGGGGCCCGTGCCACCGACGCCTCCGGCCGCTGCCAGCCGGCCGAGCAGCCGTGGAACCGGGGCGGTTTCGCCAACAACCTCGTCCAGCGGGTCGAGGTCGTGGTGCTGTCGGCATGAGGCCGGGTGCCGTCGAGGAGGGCGACGAGGGCCTCGCGGCGGTGGGGGCGCCGACGGGGCCGTACGCCGGGCGTCGCGGACGAGCGGGCGGCGGACGGGCGGTGGATCAGCCGCCGAAGCCGGAGTCGGCGGGCAGCGAGATGTCGGGCTTCTCCAGCTCCTCGACGTTGACGTCCTTGAAGGTCATCACCCGGACGTTCTTCACGAACCGCGCCGGACGGTACATGTCCCACACCCAGGCGTCGTGCATCTCGACCTCGAAGTAGACCTCGCCGTCGGAGTTGCGCACGTGCAGGTCGACCTGGTTGGCCAGGTAGAACCGACGCTCCGTCTCCACCACGTAGGAGAACTGGCGGACAATGTCGCGGTACTCCCGGTAGAGCTGCAGCTCCATCTCGGTCTCGTACTTCTCGAGGTCTTCCGCGCTCATCGCACTCCGCCTTCCATGACCACATCTTCCCCCACCGACGCCGGAGGCTGAGGCTGCTCGCCCAACGCCACGCCGACGGTACCCCCTGGCGGGCAGGAGCGCTCCATCGGCTCGTCCCGCCTCGCGTCCGCCGGCCGACGCGACCGGGGCGGGGCGCCGTCGCGACCGGACACCGTCGCCACGTTGACGTACGAGAACCGGTGCTCCCGACACGGCCCCCGGTCCCGCAGCGCCGCAGTGTGTTCCGCGGTGATGTAACCCTTGTGCTCGGCGAACCCGTAGCCCGGGAACGCCCCGTCCAACTCGACCATGATCCGGTCCCGGGTGACCTTGGCGAGCACGCTCGCCGCCGCGACGCAGGCGGCCACCCGGTCGCCCTTCCACACCGCCAGCCCCGGCACGTCGAGGCCGTCCACTCCGAAGCCGTCGGTCAGCACGTAGTCGGGGCGGGTCGTCAGCGACGCCAGCGCGCGACGCATCGCGGCCAGGTTGCACACGTGCAGGCCCCGCTCGTCGACCTCCTCGGCCGGAATGACCACCACGGCGTACGCCAGCGCGCGGGCCACGACCTCGTCGTGGATCCGCTCCCGGCTGGCGGGGGTGAGCAGCTTGGAGTCGGCCAGCCCGTCGATCTCGCCGCGGCGGCCCTCGGGCAGGATCGCGGCGGCGGCGACCAGCGGCCCGGCGCAGGCGCCGCGACCCGCCTCGTCGGCCCCGGCGACGTGCCGGAAGCCGCGCCTCTGCAACGCGCGCTCCAGCGCGTAGAGCCCGCCCTCGCGGCGCACGACCGTGCGCGGCGGCGTCAGCACGGCGCGCCCTCCCCGGCCGTCGGCGCCGCCGAGGTGGCCAGCGCCCGGGCCAGCACCGCCGGCAGGTCCGGCGGGTAGTAGCGCTCCCCGCTGGCGACCAGTTCGTCCGGCTGCCACCACCGGTGCGCGGCGACGCTGGCCCGCTCGATTGCGTTGAAGCCCGCGGTGTCGACCTCGTGACTCGTCACCCGCACCAGGAAGAACTCCTGTTCCTGCCGGTACCACACCCCGTCGAAGGGGAACTCCGTGACGTCGCGGTGCACGGGCGCGCCGAACGCCGGGGCCGGCAGGCGAAGCCCGGTCTCCTCGGCCAACTCCCGCGCGGCGCACTCGGGGTAGGTCTCCCCCGGGTCCAGGCCGCCGCCGGGGGTGAACCACCAGCGGCCGTGCTCGGGGCGGGCCGGATCGGAGCCGCTGAAGAGCAGCACCCGACCCGCCGCGTCGACGAGCAGGACGCGCGCCGCACGCCGGGGGGTGTAGACGGTCACCGCACCAGCCTGCCAGACGCCGCCGACAACGCACACGCCCGGCGACCCCTACGGCTCGGGGATGGCCTCGTACTGCTCCGGGACGCTCAGCCAGGTGGCCCGGCCGACGGGCCAGAAGACGGTGAAGGCCCGCCCCACGACGTCGCCCTCGGGGATGGTGGCGACGGTGATGTTCTGACCGGACTGCTGCCAGTGCTCCAGCGAGTCGCCCGACGCCTCGCGGTGGTCGCCCATCACCCAGAGCCGGCCCTTCGGGACGGTGATGTCGAACTCCTCGGCGGTCTTGTCCCCCGGGAAGATGTAGGGCTCCTCCAGCGACTTGCCGTTGATCACCAGCCGCTCCTGCGCGTCGCAGCAGACCACGTGGTCGCCGCCCACGCCGATGACGCGCTTGATGAAGTCCTCGCCGTCGGGGTTGGCGCTCCACTCCAGGGGGGCCTTGAAGACGATCACCTCGCCCCGGTGCGGGGACCGGAAGTCGTAGACCAGCTTGTTGACCAGCACCCGATCGTCGATCTGGAGGGTGTTCTCCATCGACGGGGAGGGGATGAAGAAGGTCTGCAGCACGAAGGCGCGCACCAGCACCGCGACCAGGATCGCCACACCCAGGAGGATGGGCAGCTCCTTCCAGAAGGAGCTGCGCGGCTTGTCGGTCTGCTCGTCAATCACGGCAAGAGCCTACGTTGCCCGGCCGGACGCCACCGTCCGGAACGCGCGAGAACGGCGAGCGCGGCAGCGATCGGGACGAACAGCACCAGGCCACCCTCCGGGGTGGAGCGGACCGGGGGCGGAGCGCCGGTGGAGGCACCCGGCGGGCCGGCGACGTCGTCGAAGGTCGCGGGCACCGACAGTGCGCTCCAGCGCGACGACGGCCAGACCACCGTGAACGCCCGGCCCACCACGTTCTCGATCGGCACCGGCCCCTGGCAACGGGCGTCCTGCGAGACCATGCGGTGGTCGCCCATGACGAAGATCTGCCCGGGCGGGACCACGACCTCCTCGAAGCGCCGGGACCGGCACTCGCGGGCGTTGGGCGGGATGTCGAGCGGCGAGTCCCGCAGGACGTACGACGACTCGTCGAGCGGCGTGCCGTTGACCAGCACCCGCCCCTCGGCGTCGCAGCACTTCACCCGGTCGCCGGGCAGGCCGATGACCCGCTTGATGAAGTCCTTCTCGCCGGGGCGGCTGACGCCGACGAGGTCGCCGACGGTCCGGCTGAGCTTGCCCGCGAACCCGGGCTCCGGCCCCTCGTCGACCTGCGAGGCCCACCGGTCGGTGCCCCGGAAGACGACCACCTCGCCCCGCACCGGGTCGCGCACGTCGTAGACGACCTTGTTGACCAGGACCCGGTCGCCGACGAGGAGGGTGTCCTCCATCGAGCCGGACGGGATGAAGAACGCCTGGAGCAGGAAGGTGCGGATCAGCACCGCGAGGCAGAACGCGACGACGAGCAGCAGCGGCAGCTCCTGCCAGAGGGGCATCTGACGGCGGGGCCGGCGGGCCCGACGGCGCCACGGGTCGACGGCGCCGTCCTCGTCAAGCGTCTGCACCACGCCACTCTCCGGTCAGCAGAAATGACACTACCGCCCGGGAACCCTGTCGGGGCTCCCCGGGCGGTAGTGGCCGTCGCTCCGCCGTCGAGGCGGGACGTCGCCCGGCTGCGCCCGTAGCGACCAGGGTAGTGCGCTCCGGTCGGTACGACATACGCGCAGTTCGGACGGCGTGGCGAGCGCGAGGTCAGCTGGGCTGCTTCTCGCGCTTCTCCTTGATCTTGGCCTTCTTGCCCCGCAGCTCGCGCAGGTAGTAGAGCTTGGCGCGGCGGACGTCACCGCGGGTCACGACCTCGATCCGGTCGATCGCCGGGCTGTTGATCGGGTACGTGCGCTCGACACCGACACCGAAGCTGATCTTGCGGACCGAGAAGGTCTCGCGCAGACCGTCACCCTGGCGGCGGATGACGACGCCCTGGAAGATCTGGACACGGGACCGGTTGCCCTCGACGACCCGGGCGTGCACCTTGACGGTGTCACCGGCACGGAAGTCGGGGAGGTCGGTGCGCTTCGACTGGGCGTCAAGGGCGTCCAGGATGTTCATCGCTGCGTCCTCGTGAGGCTCACGGCGCACCGTCAATCGGTGCGCGGGTGGGTGATTCTGATCCCCGGGTGGCGGTCGGTGACCCGACCCCGGTCGGGGATCCTCGCAGCCGTCCGCGGCGCGGCCGGTTGCGGCAACCCCCCTACTTTGCCACATCCCCCGACGGCACCTGAAATCCGGCCCGGTCCAGCGCGGCGACGTCCCGTTTGTCCAGGCGGTCAGGGTCCAGCGCGGCGAGCATGTCCGGACGGCGCGTCGCGGTGCGGGTCAGCGCCTCGTCCCGCCGCCAGCGGGCGATCCTGCCGTGGTCGCCGGAGCGGAGCACCTCCGGCACCTCCAGCCCGCGCCAGGTCGCCGGCTTCGTGTACATGGGGGCCTCCAGCAGCCCGTGGGCATGCGACTCCTCGGCCAGTGAGCCCGCGTTGCCGAGCACGCCCGGCAGCAGCCGGGTGACCGCCTCCAGGATCACCAGCACGGCCACCTCCCCGCCGAAGAGGACGTAGTCGCCGAGGGAGACCTCGGTCACCGGCATCCGGGTGGCGGCGTGGTCGAGCACCCGCTGGTCGATGCCCTCGTACCGGCCGCAGGCGAAGAGCAGGTGCGGCTCGGCGGCCAGCTCGTGCGCCATCGCCTGGGTGAAGGGGGCGCCGGTCGGGGCCGGCACCACCAGCCGGGGCGGGGTCGCCTCCGCCGGGGCGAGGGCGTCGAGCGCCTCGCCCCACGGCTCCGGCCGCATCACCATGCCGGGACCGCCGCCGTAGGGCGTGTCGTCGACCGTGCGGTGCACGTCGTGGGTCCAGATCCGCAGGTCGTGTACGGCCAGCCGCAGCGTGCCGTTCGCCCGTGCCCTGCCGATCAGCGACAGGTCCAGCGGGGCGAAGTACTCCGGGAAGATCGACACGATGTCGACGCGCATGCGGGGCTGCTCCAGCGGTTCTACAGATCGAGCAGACCGGCCGGCGGGTCGACGACGACGCGACCGCCGGCGAGGTCTACCTCGGGGACGATCGCCTTGACGAACGGGATGAGCGCGGTGCCGCCCTCGGGACGGCGCAGCACCAGCAGGTCGGAGGCGGGGGCGTGGTCGATCCGGGCCACCTCGCCCAGCCGGTCGCCGTCGGGGGTGACCACGGCCAGCCCGACGAGCTGGTGGTCGTGGAACTCCTCCGGGTCCTCCGGCGGGGCGACGCCGGCGCTGTCGACCCCGATCAGGGTGCCGCGCAGCGCCTCGGCGACGTCCCGGTCTCCGATGCCCTCGAACGCGACCAGCATCCGCCCCTGGTGGAAGCGGGCGGACTCCACGACCAGCTCGGCTGGCACCCGGAAGGGCTGGCCCTGCTCGGGCGCGGCCGGCGACGGCGGGGCCGCCCCGGGCTCGGTGCGCGGCGCCCGGTCGCCGGACGCGGAGCGGGGCGGCGCCCCGGGCACGGTGTTCAGCACCATGCCCGGGGCGAACCGCGCCTCGGGCTCGTCGGTCCGCACCTCCACGGTGACCTCACCGCGGATGCCGTGCGGCTTGCCGATCCTGCCGACGATGAGCAGCATCAGTACGAGTCGACGATGTCGACGCGTACGCCGCGCCCGCCGATGGAGCCGATCACCTGGCGCAGCGCCTTGGCGGTCCGGCCGGACCGCCCGATCACCGTGCCGAGGTCCTCCGGGTGCACGCGGACTTCCAGCCGCTTGCCCCGACGGGAGTCGACCATCCGGACGCGTACGTCATCGGGGTGGTCGACGATGCCCTTGACCAGGTGCTCCAACGCCGGACGCAGAGGCATGTCAGGCCTGCTCACCGGCGTCGGCAGCGGCGGCCGGGGCCTCGGCCGGAGCCTCGGTCTTCGGCGCCTCGGCCGGAGCCTCGGTCTTGGCGGCCTTCTTGGCCGGCTTGGCCGGGGTCTCGGCCAGCCCGGCGGCGGCCTTCGCCTCGGCCTCGTACGCCGCGGTGCGGTCGACCCGCTCCGGGGCGACCTTCAGCGGCGGCGGGGCCGGCAGGCCCTTGAACTTCTGCCAGTCACCGGTCAGCTCCAGCAGCCGCTGCACCGCCTCGCTCGGCTGGGCGCCGACGGACAGCCAGTACTGGACCCGCTCCGACTTGACCTCGATCACCGAAGGGTCTTCCTTCGGCTGGTAGACCCCGACGAACTCGATCGCCCGGCCGTCGCGCTTGGTGCGCGAGTCGGCGATGACGATGCGGTACTGCGGGTTGCGGATCTTGCCCATCCGCAGGAGCCGGATCTTTACGGCCACAGTTGTTTCGCTCCTGTTGCGATCTCACCTGCCCGAACGGGCGGTGCACGGGTGAGTGTCGACCGGCACAGTGGGGTTGGGCCGGAGACTGCTCGGTGGACTGGCGACGTGCCCGGGTTAGAGGGCGCCGGACACACGCCGGATACCAGCCAGCCATTCTGCCAGATCGGGCCCGGATCTCTCACACCGGACCGCCCCGGGTCACCCACCCGGCGGCAGAAGTGACCGAGAGCACACCTCGACGCGCGGGTCGCGGGCGCCGGTCGGAGGGGTCCGCGGGCGCGGGATCAGCGCGCCGGGGGGCGGTCCCAGCCGGGCGGCAACTCGTCGGGAATGACCCAGTCGGGCGGCGGGGTGAAGTCGCACCAGGTGCCGTCGAACGGGAACTCCCCCGCCTCGGCCAGCGCGATCACCCGCTTCCCCTCGGTGCGGACCGCGTCCGGGTCGGCCACCCAGTAGTGGTCGGGGAAGGCCAGCCGCTCGACGAACTCATCCTCGTCCTTCCACTCCCAGCGGAGGTCCGGGCGGACGACCACGTCGAGGTCCTGGTCCACCATGTCGACGCCGGCGAGCGCGCCGTCGTCCCAGCGCACCCCGGACTCCTCCAGGTTGACGTACCAGTTGGCGAAGCGGTCGTGCGCGTCGCGGAACCACCACACCGAGTGGGCGGCCCCGGTGGGCAGGAACTTCAGCACGGACGGGCCGTTCCACCGGCCGGGGGCCAGGCGGTACGACGAGGAGATCCACTCGGTGAACGGCACCGCCCGCATGCCCAGCCCGGCCGCGGTGACCTCGCTGGCGACCGGGGAGTTGCGGGCCACCCAGAGCAGCAGGCCCCGGGCGTCGTCGCTGACCACCCGCGCGGTGCGCACCCAGGCGATCCGGCCCCGGCGTACGTTGCGGTGCACGATCAGTCGCCCAGGTTCGAATCTCACGCCCCGACCCTACCGGCGCCGGCCCGGTCCACCTGCCGCCGCCGCGCGCCCCGGGTACGCGGAAGGGTCCCCTCCGCCGCCTCGGGCGGCAGGAGGGGACCCTTCCCGGACCGGTTCAGTAGGCGCGGGCCAGGATGGCGACCAGGTCGGGCTCGTCCTCGGAGTCGGGCACCGAGCCGTCGGCGCGCAGCAGGCAGCGCACGGTGACGCCCTGGCCGTTCGCCTCCGCCTCGCCCTGGACGCCGACCGCCGACCACGGCACCATGGCCCAGCCGGTGGCCGCCGCCTCGATCGCCTCGGCAAGGGTCGACACCTCGACCGTGCGGGACTTGCGGTGGGCCAGCGCCTGGTCGTGCAGGGCCCGCTGGTCGGCGTCGAGGGCGGCCAGCACGGCGGTCACCACGTCGGCCACCGGCGTCGGGGACTTCGAGCCGTCCGTACGCCGCACCACGACCGCGTTGCCGGCGGCCAGGTCGCGGGGGCCGACCTCGACGCGTACCGGATAGCCCCGCAGCTCGGCGTCGACGGCCCGGCGGCCGAACGGGGTGTCCGTGCGGTCGTCGAGCGCGACCCGGACGCCGGCGTCGCGCAGCGCGTCGCGCAGCTTGGCCGCCGCCTCACCGACGCCCTCGCCGTCCTTGACCACCATGACGTACGCCTGCACCGGCGCCAGCTTCGGCGGCACGCGCAGGCCGTTGTCGTCGCCGTGGCACATGATCAGGCCGCCGAGCATCCGCGTAGAGGTGCCCCAGGAGGTCGTCCAGGCGTGCTCCCGGCCGCCCTCGGCCGACGAGTAGCTGATGTCGAAGGCCTTGGCGAAGTTCTGCCCCAGCTCGTGGCTGGTGCCGAGCTGAAGGGCCTTGCCGTCACCCATCATGCCTTCGCAGGTGTAGGTGGCGGTGGCGCCGGCGAAGCGCTCGCGGGCCGTCTTCAGGCCCACGACCACCGGGATGCCGAGCACGTTGACCATCAGGTCCTCGTACGCCTCGTGCAGGATCCGGCGGGCGTAGGCGCGGGCGTCGGAGCGGGTCGCGTGGGCGGTGTGCCCCTCCTGCCAGAGGAACTCGCTGGTGCGCAGGAAGATCCGGGGGCGCAGCTCCCAGCGGACCACGTTGGCCCACTGGTTGAGCAGCAGCGGCAGGTCCCGGTACGAGTCGATCCACTTGGCCATGAACTCGCCGATGACGGTCTCGCTGGTGGGGCGCACCACCACCGGCTCGGCGAGCTGCTTGCCGCCGCCGTGGGTGACCACGGCGAGCTCCGGCGAGAAGCCCTCGACGTGCTCCGCCTCGCGCTTGAGGTAGCTCTCCGGGATGAAGAGCGGGAAGTACGCATTCTCCGCGCCCGCCGCCTTGATCCGGGCGTCCATCTCGGCCTGCATCCGTTCCCAGATGGCGTAGCCGGCCGGTCGGATGACCATGGTCCCCCGGACCGGGCCGTTGTCGGCCAGCTTCGCCTTGGCGATCAGGTCCTGGTACCAGCGGGGAAAGTCCTCCGCACGGGGAGTGAGCACGCGTGCCATGACCGCACATCCTATGCGCCGGCCGAAGGGACGACGCCATCGGGCGCGACGTCGCCGGTGTCCGCCGTGCCGACCGGTGTGGCGGGCCGTAGGATGCGACCACCATGGGTGAGGTGAGGGACGGCACCCGTTCACGGGAGGCGATCGTCGAGGCCGCCCGGGCGTTGACCATCGCGACCGGCTGGGACGGCGTCCGGATGGGCGCTGTCGCGCGCGCGGCGGGGGTCAGCCGGCAGACGGTCTACAACGAGTTCGGCACCAAGGCGGGGCTGGCCGAGGCGCTCGCCCGGCGCGAGGTCGACCGGTTCGTCGGCGACGTGCGCGCCCTCCTGCACGCACACGGCGACGACGTCCGGGCCGCCGCGCACGCCACCATCTCGCACACCCTCAGCCAGGCCGCCGGCGATCCGTTGATCAAGGCCGTCCTGACCAGTTCCCGGGGCGGCTCGGACGATCTGCTGCCCTACCTCACCACCCGGTCGGAGCTGGTGCTGACCGAGGCCACCGAGGTGCTGCTCGAGTGGGCCGACGGCGTGCTGCCCGGCGCCGACCGGGCCGCGGTCGCCTTCGCGACGGACTCGGTCGTCCGGTTGGTGATCAGCCACATCGTCCTGCCCGGCGCCCCCGTCGCACAGACCGCCGCCGCCCTCGCCGACCTGGCGGTGTACCTGCTCCTGCACGCGGTCACCCAGGGCACCTACTCCGACTGACCGGGCGCCGCCGGGCGGCGGCGCCCGGCGGCCGGGAGCGCCACCGGGCCCGACCGGGGCGCGGCGGGTCAGCGGACGACGCGACCGCGCAGCACGATGCGGGCGGGGCTGCGCACGGCGCGCAGGTCGGCGCGCGGGTCCTCGGGATAGACGACGAGGTCCGCCAGGCCGCCCTCGACCAGTCCGGGGAAGCCGAGCCACTCGCGGGCCCGCCAGGACGCGGCGGCGAGCACGTCGGTGGTGGACATGCCGGCCTGCTCGTGCAGCAGCAGCATCTCCTCCGCCGCGAGGCCGTGGTCGATGCCGCCGCCCGCGTCCGTGCCCACGTAGATCGGCACCCCGGCCTCGTACGCCGAACGCACCACCTCGGGGAAGCGGTCACGCAGGGCGAGCATGTGCTCGGCGTAACCGGGGAACTTGGCGCGCGCCTGCTCGGCGATCCCGCCGAAGGTCCGAATGTTGATCATCGTGGGGACGAGGGCGGTGCCCCGCCGGGCCATCTCGTCGACCAGGTCCAGGCTGAGGCCCGTGCCGTGCTCCACCGAGTCCACCCCGGCGCGCACCATGATCTCGACGGCGGACTCGGAGAAGGTGTGCACGGCGGCGCGCACCCCGGCGGCGTGCGCGGCCCGGACGGCGGCGGCCATGGTGTCGGCGTCCCAGGCCGGGGCGAGGTCGCCGACACCCCGGTCGATCCAGTCGCCGACCAGCTTCACCCAGCCGTTGCCGGCGCGCGCCTGCGCGGCCACCGTGGCGGCCACCTCCGCCGCGCCGACCTCGACGCCGATGTCGCGCAGGTAGCGCTTCGGCGGCGCGACGTGCCGGCCGGCGCGGGCCAGCCGCGGCAGATCGGGCTCGTCGTCGAGCTCCGGGTACGGGTACGGCGAGCCGGCGTCCCGGATCGCGAGGACCCCGGCGTCCCGGTCGGTGCGGGCCAGCTCGCGGGCCTGGTCGAGCGAGGTGATCGGGGCGCCGCCCCGGGCGATGCCGATGTGGCAGTGCGCGTCGATCAGCCCGGGCAGCACGAAGCCGCCGTCGGCGATGGTCTCCGCGCCGGGGACCGGGGTGAAGGTCACCCGGTCGCCGACCAGCCACAGGTCACGGACCTCGTCGTCGGGCAGCACCACACCGCGTACGTGCCAGGCCATGCGTCCTCCGTCTGCGCGCGAAAGGGCGGTCCGCCCGCCATTCTTCCCGGTCGGCGCCGGCCGGAGCCAGCCAGGGCGGCGCGCCGCGACTCCGGTGCGTAGCCTGGCGAACACAGGGCGGCACGAACGGTTGATTGACAGATTTCTTTATTTACGCATGTCTTGATGAAGGGATTCTCCATCGCCAGGATGCTCCGCAAGCGCCCGCACAGCGGGCGCGCACAGGTGTCGCCTCACCCAAAAAGGAGCGTCGGGACGTGTCACCACGACGATGGCGAATGGCAGTGGTCGGCCTGGCGGTCGGCCTCACCCTCCCGATCGGCGCCGGCGCTCCGGCCGCCGCCGCACCGGACCCCGCCCAGGCAGAGGCCAGGGCGGTGGCCGCGAAGGTCGACAAGAAGGTCACCACCCGGCTCGCCAGCCAGGGCAAGGCCAGCTACTGGGTCTTCCTGGACAGCAAGGCCGACCTGTCCGGCGCGGCCAGGCTCCGCGGCAAGACGGAGAAGGCCGCCCACGTCCACCGCACCAAGACCGCCCACGCCGAGCGCAGCCAGGCGGGCCTGCGCGCCATGCTGACCCGCGAGGGCGCGGAGTTCACCCCCTTCTGGCTGGTCAACGCCATCAAGGTGACCGGCGACGCCGAACTGCTCGGCGACCTCGCCGTACGCTCCGACGTCTCCGAGATCCTCGCCGACGACCCGGTCGAGATCCCGAAGCCGCTGCCCGGCGAGACCCTGCCCACCACCAACGCCACCGAGTGGAACATCGACCGGATCAACGCGCCGCGGGTCTGGAACGAGCTGGGCGTACGCGGCGAGGGCATCGTGGTCGCCAACATCGACAGCGGCGTCGACGTCACCCACCCCGCCGTGGCCGCCAGCTACCGGGGTCGCAGCGGCGACGGCACCCTCGACCACAACTACAACTGGTTCGACCCGGCCCAGGTCTGCCCCACCGCCGCGCCGTGCGACAACAACGACCACGGCACGCACACCATGGGCACGATGGTCGGCGCGGACGGCGCGAACGTCGTCGGCGTGGCCCCGGGCGCGCGCTGGATCGCCGCCAAGGGCTGCGAGACCAGCGGCTGCTCGCGGGCGTCGCTGCTCGCCTCCGGCCAGTGGATCGTGGCCCCCACCGACCTCGGCGGCGCGAACCCGCGCCCCGACCTCGCCCCGGACGTGGTCAACAACTCCTGGGGCTCCAGCGCCTACGACCCGTGGTACACCGAGATCGTCTCGTCGTGGGTGGCCGCCGGCATCTTCCCGGCCTTCTCCAACGGCAACAGCGGCCCGAGCTGCAACACCTCCGGCAGCCCCGGGTCGTACACGATCAGCTACAGCTCCGGCGCGTTCGACGTGAACAACGCGATCGCCAGCTTCTCCAGCCGGGGCACCGGCGAGAACGGCGACATCAAGCCGAACATCGCCGCGCCGGGCGCCAACGTCCGCTCCTCGGTGCCGGGCGGCTACGCGGCGTTCAGCGGCACGTCGATGGCCTCCCCGCACACCGCGGCGACCGTGGCGCTGATGTGGTCGGCCTCGCCGGCCATCCAGGGTGACGTCGCCGAGACCAAGCGCATCCTCGACGACACCGCGGTCGACGTCAACGCGCTCACCTGCGGCGGCACCGTCGACGACAACAACGTCTTCGGCGAGGGACGGCTCGACGCGTACGCCGCGGTCGACGCCACCCCCCGGGGCGCCCTCGGCGCGCTGGGCGGTCAGGTCACCTCCGGCGGCGCCCCGCTGGCCGGTGCGGACGTGCGGGTCAGCGGCCCGATGACGCGCGCCACCACCACCGCCGCCGACGGCTCGTACGGGCTCGACCGGCTGATGGTCGGCAGCTACACGGTCTCGGTGAGCAAGTTCGGCTACGTCACGGCGACCACCTCGGTGACGGTCACCGAGAACCAGACGGTCGAGGCGGACGTCGTCGTCGCGCAGGCCCCGTCGGCCACGCTGAGCGGCACGGTGCGCACCTCGACCGGCCCGGCCGGCGGTGCCACCGTAACCGTCCTGGGCACCCCGCTCGCCGTCACCGCCGACGCCCAGGGCCACTACTCGGTGACGGTGCCGCACGGCACGTACGACGTCCGCTTCGGGCACGCGTACCGCTGCTCGGACGTGGTGACCAGGCCGGCCCAGGTCGGCGCGGACACCGTCCTGGACGTCACCCTGCCCGACCGGGTCGACGCCTTCGGATACGCCTGCGGCCCCGCCGGCGGCTCCTTCGTCGCCGGCACGGAGCTGCTGGCGCTGACCGGTGACGACCGCAGCGTGCCCGTCACGCTGCCCTTCCGGGTCCCGCTCTACGGCAGGTCCTACCGGCAGGCGTGGGTGAGCACCAACGGCGTGCTCGGCTTCGACGTCGCGTCGACCAGCCGCCTGAACACCGCCCTGCCCAACGCCACCAACCCCGACCTGGCGCTCTTCCCGTTCTGGGACGACCTCTACGTGGAGGCCGACTCGGGCGTCTACACCGCCGTCACCGGCGCCAAGCCGCACCGCACCTTCGTCGTGGAGTGGCGCAACGTGTCGATCTTCGCCGACCGGTCGATGCGACTGACCTTCAGCGCCGCCATCGGCGAGGACGGCTCGATCACCTACCGGTACGCCGACGTCGACGGCACCGGCGCGGAGACCGGCACCGGCGCGACGATCGGCCTGGAGAACGCCGACGGCAGCGTCGGCTTCGAGTACTCGTACAACGCCCAGGCGGTCGCCGACGGCACGGCGATCGCGTTCCGCAGCACCCGCACCGGGGTGCTCTCCGGCGTGGTCACCGACGCCAACGACGGGCGGCCGGTCGCCGGGGCCACCGTGAGCGCCCGGGTGGGCGACGCGACGGCCACGGAGACCACCGAGGCCGACGGCACGTACCTGATCCAGGCGCCGGCCGGCGCGGTCGGGTTCGCCATCGGCAAGGAGCACTACGAGGCGGCGTCGGGCTCGGTGGCGTTGCCGGCCGGCGGGGCCGAGGTCCGTTCGGCGGCGCTGCGCACCGCGCGGGTCGGCACCCCGACGGGCGAGCTGACCGTCGTCGCCCCGGCCGACCAGACCCGGGGCGGGCAGCTCACCCTGAGCAACACGGGGGCGCTCGGCACCGACGTCACGGTCACCGAACTGAACGAGGACGGCGCGCCGCAGGACGTCGGCTGGCTCGGCCTCACCGGCGCCACCGGCACCCTGGCCAGCGGCGGCCGGCACACCGTCGGCGTGGCGACCAGCACCGCCGGCCTGGCCCCCGGCAGCCACCACCGGGCCAAGCTGCGGATCGCCTCGGCCAGCGGACGGCAGCCCGTCCTCGTCGTTCCGGTCACCCTGGTGGTGCCGCGCCACGCCGTGGCGATCAACGCCGGCGCGACGTCGCCCCGGGCCGACGTCGAGGGCCAGACCTGGTCGCCGGACCGGGCCTGGACCGCCGGCGGCGCCGGCTACCTCGGCACCTCCAGCCGACGGACGACCAGCACCCCGATCACCGGCACCAACGACCCGGCCCGCTTCGCGGACCAGCGGGAGGGGATGTACGAGTACCGCGTCGACGGCCTCGCGGACGGCCACTACACGGTGGAGCTGGACTTCGCCGAGGTGAAGCCGCAGTACCCGGACAAGCGGGTCTTCGACGTGCTGCTCGAGGGCCAGGAGGTGCTGCCGTCGCTGGACGTGGCCGGTGAGGTGGGCAGCTACGCCGCGCTGAACCGGACCTACACGGTGCGGGTGACGGACGGCCAGCTCAACGTGCGGTTCGTGACGCACAAGGGCTACGGGTTGCCGATCGTGAACGCGCTGCGGGTCACCGACCGGCCGGACCTGCCGTCCTGACCGGTCGCACGAGAAGCGGGGCCCGGCCGGTGACGGCCGGGCCCCACCCGTGTGGACCCGTCGGCGGTGTCAGTCCCCGTCGCCCGCGAGCAGCCCGGCCCGTCGCGTCGTCAGCGCGGGCAGGTCGACGGAGACCTTCCACGGCCGCTCGGTGACGAAGAGGTCCTCGGTGTGCGTCACCACCTCGTACTCGCCGGTGGGGCCGAGCGTGTACTCCGTCAGGGTCATCCGCTCGTGCAGCGGGTCGACCACCCAGTACGTCCGCACCCCGGCGTGCGCGTAGACCTTCGCCTTGTCGTAGAGGTCGCGGAACGTGGAGGTCGGCGAGAGGACCTCGACGGCCAGCAGGGCGTCCTGGACGGGCACGGGCGACCGGTCGGCGTGCTCGCGACGGATGGCGACCACGTCGGGACGCGGCTCGTTGCGGCGGTCGATGCGCATCGACAGGTCGATGCTGACCAGGTACTCGGCGGGGCAGTCGACCTCGAGGGCGAGCAGCAGTCGCACGCAGAGGTCCTGATGCACGGCGGTGGGGGACGGCACGATCAACCTTCCGTCGACCAATTCGTACGGAAGGTCCTTCGGCAGGTCACCGAGGTCGTCAACCGTCCACTCCGACCGCTCGGGCAGGATGGGTGCCACGGTCATGACTCCTCCTTCCAGGGGCGACATCACCCTAGGCAAGGATCACGTCACCCACCGCCAACGACACGCCTCAGCGGGTCCGGCCGTCGCCGCCCTTGCCGAGCTTGTTGAAGTCGATCTTCGGCAGCTTGAAGCCCGGCGGCAGGCCCTGGCCGGCGGCCAGGTCGTTCGGGTCCATGCCCGGCGGGAGCTGCGGCATGCCGCCCGGGAAGCCGCCCGGCATCCCGGCGCCCGCCCCGGCGCGCGGCCGGTTGCCGCCCTTGGTGCCCTTGCGCTTGTTCTTCGGCGACTTGGTCGCCTTGCGCCGGCCGCCGCCGGGCAGGCCCATCATGCCGCCCATCTGCTTCATCATCTTCTGCGCGTCGGCGAAGCGGTTGAGCAGCTGGTTGACGTCCATCACGGCGACCCCGGAGCCGTTGGCGATGCGGGCCCGGCGGGAGCCGTTGATGATCTTCGGGTTGGTGCGCTCGGCGGGCGTCATCGACCGGATGATCGCGGTGACCCGGTCGAAGTGCTTGTCGTCCAGCTCGGCGAGCTGGTCCTTCATCTGCCCCATGCCCGGCATCATGGCCAGCACGTTGGCGATCGGGCCCATCCGCCGGACCGCGATGAGCTGGTCGAGGAAGTCCTCCAGGGTGAACTGCTCGCCGCCCATCAGCTTGGCGGTCATCTTCTCCTTCTGATCGGTGTCGAAGGCCTGCTCGGCCTGCTCGATCAGAGTGAGGACGTCGCCCATGCCGAGGATCCGGCTGGCCATCCGGTCGGGGTGGAAGACGTCGAAGTCCTCCAGCTTCTCGCCGGTGGAGGCGAAGAGGATCGGCTGGCCGGTGACCTCCCGGACCGACAGCGCGGCGCCACCGCGGGCGTCGCCGTCGAGCTTGGAGAGGACCACGCCGGTGATGCCCACGCCGTCGCGGAACGCCTCGGCGGTGCGCACCGCGTCCTGTCCGACCATGGCGTCGATGACGAAGATGACCTCGTCGGGGTCGACCGCGTCGCGGATGTCGGCGGCCTGCTGCATCATCTCGGCGTCGATGCCGAGCCGGCCGGCGGTGTCGACGATGACGATGTCCCGGGCGGCCCGCTTCGCGTGCTCGATCGAGGCCCGGGCCACCTGCACGGGGTCGCCGGTGCCGTTGCCGGGCTCGGGGGCGTACACCTCGACGCCGGCGCGGCCACCGAGCACCTGGAGCTGCCCGACGGCGTTGGGGCGCTGGAGGTCGGCGGCGACCAGCAGCGGCTGGTGGCCCTGGGCCTTGAGCCAGCGGGCCAGCTTGCCGGCGAGGGTGGTCTTACCGGAACCCTGGAGGCCGGCGAGCATGATCACCGTCGGCGGCTGCTTGGCGAACTGGAGTCGCCGCCCCTCGCCGCCGAGGACGTTGATCAGCTCCTCGTTGACGATCTTGATGATCTGCTGCGCCGGATTGAGCGCCTGGGAGACCTCGGCGCCGCGCGAGCGCTCCTTGACGTTGGCGATGAAGCCCTTGACCACCGGCAGCGCGACGTCCGCCTCCAGCAGCGCGAGGCGGATCTCGCGCGCGGTGGCGTCGATGTCGGCGTCGGTGAGCCGACCCTTGCCGCGGAGCTTGGTGAAGATCCCGGACAGGCGGTCACTCAAGGTGTCAAACACGCGAACATCCCGTTTGTCAGTGTTCCGGCGGGCAGATCGACGGCCGGGCGAGGTGTCCGGCCACCGCTAGGGTAGCCGGCCGGCCGCACCGCCGCTCCGGGCCGGGCACAGCCGGGGCGGCGTCGGCGGGCCGCTTGCTCACACCGCGGCCAGCACCGCGGCCTCCAGCCGGGCCCGGGTCGCCTCGCCCGGCCAGCCGCCGACGAGGTAGAAGGCGTCGACCACGTCCCCGCCGAGGGTGGAGATGCGGGCCGCGCGCACCTGGGCGCCGGCCTCGTCGAGGGCGCAGGTGACCCGGTAGAGCAGGCCCGCCGCGTCGGCGGCGCGCAGCTCCAGCAGCACGGCGTCGGTGGCCGCCTCGCGGTGCCAGACCACCCGCGGCGCGGCACCCCCGGCCCGCGCCGCCAGGGCCCGGCCGCGCAGCCGCTGGGTGACCGAGACGTCGCCGTTCACCGCGCGCCGCAGGTCGGCGCCGAGCGCGATCGGGTCGGGCGCGAGCCCGTACCGGGGCTGCACCCGGCACTCCACCAGGGCCCGGCCGTCGACGGTGGAGGCGTCGGCGGAGAGCACCTCCAGCCGGTGCAGCGCCAGGCAGCCGGCCACCGTCGCGAGCAGGCCGCGCCGGTCCGCCGCGGCCACCGCGACCCGGTCCCCCGTCAGGTGTACGACCGGCAGGGGGCCCGCCAGCAGGGCCGGGTCGGGGTCGGGCGGGGCGGGCAGCGCGCCCGTGTCCAGCGCGGTACGCACCCGGGCGACCAGCTCGGCGACCAACCGGCCCTTCCAGTCCGACCAGGCGCCCGGCCCGGTGGCGGCGGCGTCGGCGCGGACCAGGGCGTGCAGCAGGTACAGCGTGCCCGGGTCGCCGACCCGCTCGGCCACCCCGGCGATGGTGACCGGGTCGGCGAGGTCCCGCCGGGTGGCCACGTCGGGCAGGAGCAGGTGCAGCCGGACCAGCGTGCCGATCAGCGCCACCTCCGGCCCGGGCAGGCCGATCCGGGCGGCCACCGCCTCGGCCAGCGGCGCCCCGACGGTGCTGTGGTCCCCCCGTAGGCCCTTGCCGATGTCGTGCAGGAGGCCGCCGAGCAGCAGCAGGTCGGGGCGGTCCACCTCGCGGCTGTGCCGGCTGGCCTCGTACGCGGTCTGCACGAGGTGCCGGTCGAGGGTGAACCGGTGCACCGGGTTGTGCTGCGGGAGGCTGCGCAGCCGGGTCCACTCGGGCAGCCAGCCCTCGATCAGCCCGTACCGGTCGCAGGTCTCCCAGGCCGGCACCAGGCCGGGGCCGGCGCCGAGCAGGGTGATCAGCGCGGCCCGGGCCTCGGCCGGCCACGGCGCCGGCAGCGGCGGGCAGTACGCGGCCAGCCACTCGCAGGTGGCCCGGGCGATCGGCAGCCGGGTGACGGCCGCGGCGGCGGCGACCCGCAGCGACAGGCTCGGGTCGGGCCGGGCCCCGATCGCGGTGCGGGCCAGCACCAGCTCGCCGTCGTGCTCGACGACGTCCCGGGCGACCGGTCGGCGCAGCGGACGCCCGTCGGCGCCCCGGCGGCGGCCCGCGCGGAGCCGGTCGGCGGCGCGGAAGGCGTCGTCGAGGGCGTGGCTGACGGTCCGGGCGTCCCCGGCGACCCGGCGCAGCAGCGCGTCACCGTCGCCGACGAGTTCGGCCCGCTGCGACGCCTCGGACGCGCCGGACGGGAGCTGCCGAGGCGGCGGGGCGACGGACGCGCCCGGCGGGAGCTGCCGAGGCTGGGCCGGGTCGGACGCGCCCGGCGGGGACTGCCGCAGCCCGAGCAGCGCGGCGACCCCGTCGCGCTCCTCGGCGACCAGCCGGTCGACC
Organism: Micromonospora sp. NPDC023633; assembly: GCF_040640035.1. Taxonomy (NCBI): domain Bacteria; kingdom Bacillati; phylum Actinomycetota; class Actinomycetes; order Micromonosporales; family Micromonosporaceae; genus Micromonospora; species Micromonospora sp. NPDC023633. Next base: position 57,797 of record NZ_JBFABB010000026.1, read on the forward strand.
CGGCGGCCGACCTGCCGGTGCAGCGCGTCCCGGGTGTCCAGCAGCCGCAGGTGCGCGGCGCGGACGGCGGGGCGCAGCGCGTCGGTGATCCCGGCGGTGGCGATGGCCCGCAGGATGCCCACGTCGCGCAGCCCGCCGGCTGCCTCCTTCAGGTCGCCCTCCAGCAGGAACGCCAGCTCGCCGTGGGCCGCCCAGCGGGCGGCGGTGAGCTCGCGGAGCGCCGGGAGCTGCCGCACGGCCGTACGCCGCCAGTGGTCGGCGGCGGTGCGCACGAGTGTCTCCGCGAGCGCGGCGTCCCCGGCGACCAGCCGCGCGTCGAGCAGCCCGAGGGCCACCTTCACGTCGTCCTGGGCGACGGAGAGCGCCTCGGCGACGGTCCGGACGGAGTGGTCCAGCCGCAGGCCGGCGTCCCAGACCGGGTACCAGACGGAGGCGGCCAGCTCGTCCACGCCGGGCACCCCGGCGTGCAGCAGGACGAGGTCGAGGTCGCCGTGCGGCGCGCACTGCCGGCGGCCCAGCCCGCCGACGGCGACCAGCGCCACCCCGGGCCGCCGCGGCAGCAGCTCGCGCAACCACCGGTCGTACGCGTCGGCCCGCGCCGCCCGCGCCGCCTCCCCGACGCCGCCGACGACCTCGTCGACCGGGAGCTGCGCGGCACCGTTGCCGGTGTGTCCCGACGCGTCCCTCCCGGTCGACGAGGTCATGGCGGTGTCAGAGCGCGTCGAGGCCGCGCTCGCCGGTGCGGACCCGGACGACCTCCTCGACCGCGGTCACCCAGACCTTCCCGTCGCCGATCTTGCCGGTCCGGGCGGCGCCGACGACGGCGTCGACGATCTTGTCGACGTCGATCTCGTCGGTGAGCACCTCCACCCGGATCTTGGGCAGGAACTCGACCGTGTACTCGGCACCCCGGTAGACCTCGGTGTGCCCCTTCTGCCGCCCGTAGCCCTGGACCTCGCTGACGGTCAGGCCGGCCACGCCGAGGGCGTGCAGGGCCTCCTTCACCGCGTCCAGTTGGTACGGCTTGATGACCGCGGTCACCAGCTTCATGTCCAACCCCTCCATCCCAGGAACGTTAACCGGCGACCTTCTCGGCGGCCGGCTCGGCCGGCGCGGCAGGCGCGGCCGCCGGCTCCGGCGCCGGCCTGGCGCCGGTCAGCCCGGCCATGGCGAACGCGCTGCCCCCGCCGCTACCGGCGGCCGGCGACAGGTCGTAGCCGCTCTCGGCGTGCTCGGCGATGTCGATGCCGCCGACCTCGTCCTCGGCCCGCAGGCGGAAGCCGATCGTCTTCTCGATCCCGAAGGCGAGCACCCAGGCCACCGCGAAGGACCAGGCGGTGACGATCAGGCCGGCCAGGGCCTGCCGGCCGAGCTGGGTCGCCCCGCCGCCGTAGAAGAGCCCGTCGGAGGCGCCGATCACGTCGGTGATCGCCCCGTTGACCGAGTTGGTGGCGAAGAGGCCGAGCCAGAGCGAGCCGATCCAGCCGCCGACGAAGTGCACGCCGACCACGTCGAGCGAGTCGTCGTAGCCGAGCTTGTACTTGAGGCTGATCGCCAGCGCGCAGACCGCGCCGGCGACCAGGCCGAGCAGCACCGCCGCCCAGGGCGCGACGAAGCCGCAGGCCGGGGTGATGGCGACCAGGCCGGCGACGGCGCCGGACGAGGCGCCGACCAGGGTCGGCTTCCTGTCCTTGACCCATTCGACGACGATCCAGCCGAGCACCGCGGCGGCCGTGGCGAGCTGCGTGTTGACGAAGGCCAGGCCGGCGACCGAGTCGACGGTGAGCTCGGAACCGGCGTTGAAGCCGAACCAGCCGAACCAGAGCAGCCCGGCGCCGAGCGCGACGAGCGGGATGTTGTGCGGCTTCATGCCCTCCCGGGGCCAACCGAGCCGCTTGCCCAGCACCAGCGCCAGGGCCAGGGCCGCCGCGCCGGCGTTGATGTGCACCGCGGTGCCGCCGGCGAAGTCGAGCGCGTGCAGGTCGGCGCCGATGATGCCGCCGCCCCACACCCAGTGCGCGACCGGGAAGTAGACCAGCGTCGCCCAGCCGAACGCGAACAGCAGCCAGCCGGCGAACTTCGCCCGGTCGGAGACCGCGCCGCTGATCAGCGCGACGGTGATCACGGCGAACATCATCTGGAAGGCCATGAACACGTAGAGCGGGACGCCGATGCCGCTCGGGTTCTCCGCCGTCGCGCCCCAGAGATCGGTCTCGGCGAGGAAGGTCTTGGTGCCGAGATAGGCGCCCGGGTCCCCCCAGAGGCCGTTGACATCGCTGCCGAACGCGATGCTGAAACCGTAGAACCACCACAAAACGGAGATGAGCCCGATCGCGGAGAAGCTCATCATCATCATGTTCAGTACACCCTTGGCCCGGTTCAGGCCGCCGTAGAACAGCGCCAGTCCGGGCGTCATGAGCAGCACGAGCGCCGTCGACACCAGCAACCACACGGTGTTGCCGGAATCGATCGTGGGTGCCTCAGGCACGCTGGCCTCCTAAAGGTGAAGTTCCCTCCTTCACGGCTTCCGGGGCAGCGTCGCCCGTACGCCGGATGCGCGGAAGCCTGGTCGCTCCCTGTTTCCCCCAGCGTCACCCGTCGATTTCCGGACGGTGACGGCTTGTTTCGGACGTGTGAAGAGAACCTCACCATCGTCGCGGGGCGGCATCCGGCGGCACGGACCGCTCAGCGCAGCGCGTACTCCAGGGCGTTGCGCTCGTAGTCGAGCAGCCGCAGGTCCCGCATCGGCCGGCGCAGGTGCCCCTTGTGCACGATCCGGACGAAGGCCGGCTCACCGGCGGCGGCCATCCGGCGGATGCCCTCCACGTGGTCCACGATCCGCTTGCGGATGGTCCGGATCAGCCGGTGCCGGTCCCGGGGGATCAGCCCGTACGCGTCGGCGAAGAGGCGCAGCCGGCGCGGCCGGTCGGGGTGCTTCCAGCCGAGCGTGATCGAGTCCCGGTCGGAGAAGATCGGCACCCAGGTCCAGGCCGCGTACGCCACGTCGTAGATCCGGGCGCCGGGCGAGGCGAGGTCGAAGTCGATCAGCCCGAGGGTGCCGTCGGGCCGCCAGATCACGTTGTGCGGGGCGGCGTCGTGGTGGCAGATGACCTCGGTGTCCGGCGGCGGCGGGCCGAACGAGCGCCACACCGCCCCGGGCGGCGGGACGAAGCCGTACTGGGCGTCGTGGAACATCCGGAGCATGGTGGCGACGGTCACCAGCGCCTCGTCGGTGACCCAGTGCGGGGCCAGCGGGTACTCCCCGCACTCCCCCTCCAGGTACGACAGGACCTCCCGGTTGCGCTCGTCCATGCCGAGCGCGCGGGGAGCGCCGGTGAACCCGACGTACTCCAGGTGGCGCAGCAGGGCGTGCACGGAGGGCGTCCACGGCCCGGCGTTGCGCCGGACCGTGTCGCCGACGCGGACCACGGTGCTGACGTTCCCGCCGTGCAGCGGGATCTCCTGCGAAGTCACGTACGGTCTCCCGAGGCGCGGCGACGGGTGGCTGGGGTCGCGCCACCCGGCGTAGGCGCGATCGTCGGTCGTCACTGCGAGGTTACGCGTCCCGGGCGAGCGGCTCGGTACCGAGCAGCGCGTCGACGAACTGTGCGGGGTCGAACGGGGCCAGGTCGTCCTTGCCCTCGCCGAGCCCGACCAGCTTGACCGGGATGCCCAGCTTGCGCTGCACGGAGATCACGATGCCGCCCTTGGCGGTGCCGTCGAGCTTGGTGAGCACGACGCCTGTCACGTTGACCACCTCGGTGAAGACCCGGGCCTGCTCCAGCCCGTTCTGCCCGGTGGTGGCGTCGAGGATCAGCAGCGTCTCGTCGATCGGGCCGTGCTTCTCCACCACCCGCTTGACCTTGCCCAGCTCGTCCATCAGGCCGACCTTGTTCTGCAGCCGGCCGGCGGTGTCGATCAGCACGGTGTCCACGCCGGTGTCGATGCCCCGCTTGACGGCGTCGAAGGCCACGCTGGCCGGGTCGGCGGCCTCGGGCCCGCGGACGGTCTCCGCGCCGACCCGCCCGCCCCAGGTCTCCAGCTGGTCGGCGGCGGCGGCCCGGAAGGTGTCCGCGGCGCCGAGCAGCACGCTGCGGCCGTCGGCGACGAGCACCCGGGCGATCTTGCCGCAGGTGGTGGTCTTGCCCGCGCCGTTGACGCCGACGACCAGCAGCACCGCCGGCACGCCCGCCTTGGGGGCGGTCCGCAGCGACCGGTCCAGGGTCGGGTCGAGCGCGTTGACCAGCTCGGCGGCGAGCAGGGCGCGCAGCTCGTTCGCGGACCGGGTACCGAGGACCCGGGTGCGCTCGCGCAGCCGGTCGACGATCTCCCGGGTGGCGTCGATGCCGACGTCGGCGGTGATCAGGCTGTCCTCGATCTCCTCCCAGGCGTCCTCGTCGAGGTGGTCGCGGCTGAGCAGGCCGAGCAGGCTCTTGCCGAAGACGTTCTGCGAGCGCGACAGCCGCGAGCGCAGCCGGACCAGCCGCCCGGCGGTCGGCTCGGGGACCTCCAGCACCGGGGCCGGGGCCTCCACGACCGGCGGCTCCACCAGGATCCCGGTGGACAGTTCGGCCTCCGGCGCCTCCACCGGCGGGCCGGCGAGGTCCTCCTCGGCCCGGGTCTCGACCTCCGTCTCGGGCAGCGGCGGCTCCGGTCGCCGGCGCAGCCGCGGCACGACCAGCCCGATGCCGCCAAGGATCAGCACGCCGAGCAGGGCGAGCGCGATGAGGAGGTATTCGGTCATGCCGGAATCCTGTCAGATGCCGGCGAAGCTGTCCCAGCCACCGCTCCCGACCGCGCCCGCGAGAGCCGACGGTAGGCTCGGTCACAGCCAGCAGTGGTGCGACCGCCGGCCGGGTAGTAAAGATGAAGTCCGCTCATCTGGAGGTCGACCATGCCCGCGGCACACCTGCTCATCGGCCCGTTGCTACGCAGGGTGGTCGGCACGCGGGCCACCGTCTGGGTCGAGACCAGCGCGCCCGCCGTGGTCACCGTCCGCACCGCCGACGGCGCCGCCGGCACCGCCCCCACCTTCTCGGCGTACGACCACCACTACGCCCTCGTCGTGGTGGAGGGGCTCACCCCGGACAGCGCCACCAGCTACGAGGTGCTGATCGACGACGAGGTCGCGTGGCCGGTGCCGAAGAGCAAGTTCCCGCCCAGCGTGATCCGCACCCGGGCGGCCGACGACCTCGACCAGCCGGTCCGGTTGGTCTTCGGCTCCTGCCGGGAGACCACCCAGCACGCCACCACCCGACGGCTGCCCCCGGACGCCCTCGACGCGTACGCCCGACGGCTGATGGCCGACCCGGAGCCGGCCGACCTGCCCGACCTGCTGGTGCTCCTCGGCGACCAGGTCTACGCCGACGTGACCTCCCCCACGGTCCGGCGGCTGCTGAAGCGGCGTCGCAAGCGGCCCAAGGGCGCGCCGGGCGACCAGGTGGTCAGCTTCGACGAGTACACGAAGCTCTACCTGGAGTCCTGGCGGGACCCGGAGATCCGCTGGCTGTTCTCCACCGTCCCGAGCGTGATGATCTTCGACGACCACGAGGTCATCGACGACTGGAACACCTCGGCCACCTGGCGCGACGACATGCGCGACCAGCCCTGGTGGGCGGAGCGGATCGCCAGCGGCCTCGCCTCGTACTGGGTCTACCAGCACCTGGGCAACCTCTCCCCGGACGAGATCGCCGCCGACCCGGTCTACGCCAAGGTCAGCGCGGCGGAGGACGCCACCGGGGTGCTGCGCGAGTTCGGCCAGCGGGTCGACACCGAGGCCGACCTCGCCCACGACACCGAGCGGTGGCGGGCCGTGCAGTACCAGTGGAGCTACGCGCTGGACCTGGGCCGGACCCGGCTGGTCATGCTCGACAACCGGTGCAGCCGGGTGCTGGAACCCGGCCAGCGGGCGATGCTGCCCCCGGGCGAGTGGTCGTGGTTCCTCGACCGCGCCCACGGCGTCTACGACCACCTTGTGGTCGGCGCGTCCCTGCCCTGGCTGCTCCCGCCGGGCATCCACCACGTGGAGGCGTGGAACGAGAAGCTGGCCGACTCCCGGCGGCGCTGGGTCGCCCGGCTGGCGGAGAAGCTGCGCCGCGGGCTGGACCTGGAGCACTGGGCCGCGTTCCACCGGTCGTTCGACGCGCTCGGGGCGCTCTTCGCCCGCCTCGGCAGCGGCACGCCCGGCGAGCCCGGCGAGCGGATCGGGGCCGGCCCGGCGTACGCGCCACCGGCGTCGATCAGCGTGCTCTCCGGCGACGTGCACCACTCGTACGTGGCGCGGGCGCGGTTCGCCGACCGGGGCGTGGTCACCCCGGTGCACCAGCTCACCTGCTCGCCCATCCACAACCAGGTCCCCGCCGGGATGCGCCCGCTGATGAGGCTGGGCTGGTCGGCCGGGCCGGCCGGGGCCACCCGGGCGCTGGCCCGCACCGCCGGGGTGCGCCGCCCGCCCTTCCGCTGGAAGCGGCTGGCCGGGCCGTACTTCGGCAACGCCGTCGCCACGCTCGTGCACGCCGGGCGGACGGCCGAGGTGACCATCGAGGGCACCACCAGCGACGGCCACCTGCGCGAGGTGATGCGGCAGCGCCTGACGCCCTGCCTTTGAGCCCCCCGGATCGGACGCGCCACCGGCACGCGCCGGGCAGGCCACCGGCACGCGCGCCGCCGGTGGCGCCCCGATAACCGCTCGCGGGATGTCGGGGGTGCCGCCCAGGATGACCGCATGACCTGGCGAGCACCGGAGATCACCCGGACCCCCGAGCCCTATGTCGGCGACGAGCGCACCATGTTGGAAGGCTGGCTGGAATACCACCGGCAGACCCTGCTGATGAAGTGCGCCGGACTGACCGCGGAACAGTTGCGCACACCCAGCGTCGAGCCCTCGGGGCTCACCCTGCTCGGCCTGGTGAGGCACCTGGCCGAGGTGGAGGCCTGGTGGTTCCGGGAGAACTTCGCCGGCCAGCAGGTCGACTACCCCTACTTCACGCCAGACAACCCGGACGCCGACCACGACGTCAGCGCTGCCGACGCCGAGGCCGACTTCGCCACCTTCCACCGGGAGGTCGCGCTCGCCCGCGCCGCCGCCGCCGGCCGGTCGCTCGACGAGACCTTCACCGAGGTCGGCCCGAAGCGCCGGACGTTCAACCTGCGGTGGGTCTACGTGCACCTGATCGAGGAGTACGCCCGGCACAACGGCCACGCAGACCTGATCCGCGAACGCATCGACGGCGTCACGGGCGAGTAGCCCACGCCGGGGCGGGGACGGCGCCGGTCAGTACGCCAGGGCCGCCCGCGCGTACCGCAGGTCGGCCGGGCCGCTCCAGCGCAGCGCCGACAGGCCGGCGACGCGGGCGCCCCGGATCGCCCAGTCCTCGTCGTCGACGAAGAGCACCCGGGCCGCCGGGGTCTCCAGGGCCTCGCAGGCCGCCTGGAAGTACTCCTTCGCCGGCTTGTTGACCCCGATCTTGGACGAGTTGACCACCACGTCGAACTCGCCCACCAGGCCGAGCGCGGCGAGGTCGGCGTCGAGCAGGTCGGTGGCGTTCGTGCCGAGCCCGACCCGGATGCCGCCGGCCCGCGCCTCGCGGACGAAGGCGAGCACCTCGGGGTCCACCTCGCCCCGGTAGCGCTGCCACTGCTCCACGGCGGCCCGGGCCCGCTCCGGGCCGCCCACGGAGTCGGCCAGCGCGTCGGCCACGCTGGTCATCCAGTCGGCGTGGCTGACCCTGCCGGTCAGCACCGGCTGGAGCCGCCCCCACTGCATGGCGATCTCGGTGAGCACGCCCTCGGACAGGCCGTACTCCCGCTCCACCCCGGCGGCCACCGCCGGGTCCCACCGCCGCAGGACGCCGTCGAAGTCCACCAGGAGCGCCGTCGCCCGTTCCCGACCCACTACTCGTTCTCCTCGCCGCGGCCACGCCGCTCGTCTCCGTCGGCCCGGTTGAGCCGCTGGCTGATCACCTGGGTCACCCCGTTGCGCATGGTCACGCCGTACAGGGCGTCGGCGACCTCCATCGTCCGCTTCTGGTGCGTGATGACGATGAGCTGGCTCTTCTCCCGCAACTGTGCCAGCAGCGTGATCAGCCGGCCCAGGTTGACGTCGTCGAGCGCCGCCTCCACCTCGTCCATGATGTAGAACGGGCTGGGCCGGGCCCGGAAGATCGCCACCAGCATCGCCACGGCGGTCAGCGAACGCTCGCCGCCGGAGAGCAGCGACAGTCGCTTGATCTTCTTGCCCGGCGGACGGGCCTCGACCTCGACGCCGGTGGTGAGCAGGTCGTCCGGGTCGGTGAGCACCAACCGTCCCTCGCCGCCGGGGAAGAGCACGGTGAAGACCTGCTGGAACTCCCGGGCGGTGTCGGCGAACGCGCTGGCGAAGACCTCCAGGATCCGGTCGTCGACGTCCTTCACCACGGTGAGCAGGTCGCGGCGGGTGGCCTTGAGGTCCTCCAGCTGCTCGGAGAGGAACTTGTAGCGCTCCTCCAGCGCGGCGAACTCCTCCAGGGCCAGCGGGTTGACCTTGCCGAGCAGGGCCAGTTCCCGTTCCGCCTTGGCGGCCCGCTTCTCCTGCACCGGCCGCTCGTAGCGGACGGGCTCGGGCACCGGCAGGCCGTCGCGTTCGGCCGCCGCCACGTCGGCCTGGGTGGGCGGAACGGGCTGGGTCGGACCGTACTCGGCGACGAGGCTCTCCACGTCCAGCCCGAAGTCCTCGGCGGCCTTCGCCTCCAACTGCTCGATGCGCAGCCGCTGCTCGGCGCGGGCCACCTCGTCCCGGTGCACCTGGCTGGTCAGCCGCTCCAGCTCCGCGCCGAGCCGCTTGGCCGCGCCGCGTACCTCCTGGAGCTCGGCCTCGCGGGCGGCGCGCTCGCGCGCCACGGCGTCGCGGTGCTCCTCGGCCGCGGCGATGGAGGTGGCCAGCCGGGTGAGGGCCTCCCGGGCCCCGCCCGCCACGGCCCGGGCGATGCCCGCGCCCCGGGTGCGCGCCGCCCGCCCCAAGACCGACCAGGCGGCCGCCCGCGTGGCCGCCGCCAACGGCACCGTGGTGGCCAGCTACGACCAGATCG